>JAYVNC010000369.1:0-22909 GCA_043758655.1 Novosphingobium sp. | reverse complement strand
CTGACCAACCTGCTTCACTGCCATCGACCCGCTCCTTGCTTGAACACCAAGGAATCACGTCGCCAACAATTACGCAACAAGCCCCACCAGGGAGAGGGGAAAGTTGGCGCAGGTTTATCGCATCTCGCTCAAAACTACCTAACCCCAAGCACGCCCGCTTGCTGTTTCAGCCGCGCCGCATCCGCCGGATTTGCCGCCACCGCCTTGGCCAGCGCCGCCGATGCTTTGTCCCCTTGATCGAGCATCATCCGGCTGCGCATCAGCATCACCCAGCCTTCAATATTGCGCGGATTGGCCTGCAACTTGGCCTCGAGCCGCGCGACCATGCCCTCGGCCATCTGCCGCTGCTCAGACGGCGGGACTGATCCGGCGGCTTGCAGGTCTTGCGCCGAGGGGCCGGGAATGCCTGCCAGTGCGCGCGAGGCTGGATCAGCCATCTGCGGGCGTTGCAAGGCGGCAATTCGCGGCGCAACATCGATATGATTGATCTTGCCAACTTGCGTGATCGTGCGAGTAAGATCGCCCTCCCATGCCGCGCCGGGCGGCGATTCCGCCAGCAGCGCCAGCCAAGACGTGATCGCGCCCTGATGATCGCCATCAAGGTCTTGCTTGACCCCAAGGAAATAGCGCGCGCGCGGATCCTTGGCATCGAGCGATAACGCGCGGTGGAACGCGGACAGCGCCTCCGTCGGCAGCGGATCGCTCTTGCTCGCCATAACCAGTGCCTCACCCAGCGCCGACCATGCCGAGGCCTTGTCCGGACTGGCCTTCACCGCGTTGCGATAAGCCGCCACTGCGCCTGAATAATCGCCCTGATCGAAACGCCCCTGCGCCAACCCGGCAAGATCGCCGGTCGCGGGTTCGCCGCTGCTTGCCCGTGGGGCCGCATCGCCCTGTCGGATCCACGAAAAACCTGCCGCGCCTGCAAGCACCAGCAAGGCCGCGCCCAAAGCCAGCCGAGCCCCGCCGATTGTTCGCTTCGCTGCTTGTGCCGTGTCGCTATCCGGGTCCATAGTCGCACAGCATTGGGGGCGGCTTGGCAGACTGTCAAAGGGGATTGCGTGACAGAGAAATATCGTCTGGCGATTATTGGTTCCGGGCCTGCCGGGCTCAGCGCAGCCTGCCGCGCTGCACGGCTGGGGATGAGCCACGTGCTGCTCGAAAAGACCGACCACCTCAGTGATACGATCTTCAAATACCAGAAGGGCAAGCACGTGATGGCGACGCCATCGGCGTTGGTGCTACGCGCAGGAATGGCGTTCGATGCGGGCAATCGCGAGGGGATTCTGGGCGGATGGGATGCAGCGGCGGCGGAATGCGGCGTCAATGTGCGGCACAACGCCGAAGTTGTGGCGATTGAAGGTAAGCAGAATAACTTCACAATTAAGTTGAAGAACGGCACTGAAGTTCTTGCAGAACGTATAGTATTTTCCATCGGCACCCAAGGCAATCCCAATCTTATGCAATGCCCCGGCGGTGATCTTTCGCACGTCCAATATCAGCTCAACGATCCCGCCGAATATATTGATGAGCATATCACTGTCGTCGGTGCAGGTGATGCCGGGGTTGAGAACGCGCTGGGGCTGATTGCCGATCCGGCGCAGGGCAATGTCGTTACCATCATCAACCGAACCGCAGATTTCAGCCGCTCTAAGGACGCTAACTTCAAGTTAATGCAGGACGCCGCAAGCGCCGGGCGCCTCAAGATCATGACCGAAACCACCCCTGCTGAAGTCCGCACGGGCGAGATCGTGTTCGATACCCGCGATGGGCAGGAAACTATGCGCTGCGACCGCATCATCGCGCGGATGGGCGCGAACCCGCCGCGCAAATTCATCGAAGCCTGCGGAATTCAGTTTACCGGGCCAGACCGTGAGGCGTTTCCGGTGCTCTCCGCGCAGTTCGAAACCAGCCGCCCAGGCATTCATGTGATCGGCGCGCTTGCAGGCTATCCGCTCATCAAGCACTGCATGAACCAAGGCTTCGATGTCGTTGAATTTATTAATGGTAATAATACTCTCAAACCCGCCGATGAACCGATCCTCGCGGCCAAATTCGCTGCGCTCCCGGCTGCGCGCAGCGTCGATCAATGGCTCGCGCTTTTCCAAAGCAATATCGAAATCTTCCGCGAGCTTTCCGCGTTGCAACTTCGCGAATTGATGCTCGACAGCACCGTCCACGCCTATGCCCCCGACGAGGTGATCTTCCGCCGCAACGAACCCGGCGCATCGCTATTCAGCCTCGTTGAAGGATCGGTTTTGGTCGAGATTGACACCAAAGATAGCAGCCGCACTGTGCCGATCGAGCAAGGGTCCATCGTCGGCGAGGTCGGCCTCATCTCGGGCCGCCCGCGCGGATCGACCGTGCGTGCCGATGGCCAGGTTATCGCGGTCGAACTGCCGCGCGCCGCCGCGCTCAAGCTGATCGCCACCGCCCCCACCGTGGCGCGCGCGATTAACCGCATCGCTATCGAACGCCAGCTGCTCCAGATATTCGGCTCAGGCCTGACCCCCGCTGACGTTGCCGAACTGGTCGATGCGGCAACGGTTGAAGATAAGCGCGCGGGCGAGATCGTGCTAGCCGAGGGCGATCTGGGTAAAGACGTTTATATCATCCGCCGCGGGTCGATGGTGGTCGAAAAGGCGCTCGCCGGTCGGCAGGTGTTCCTCTCTTATGTCCCCGCCGGATCTTACATCGGCGAAATGGCGTTGATCGACGATGCCCCGCGATCCGCCACGGTCAAGGCGGCAATCCGGTCCGAGGTTATCCGCCTGCCGGGTGAAGCCTTCGCCCGCCTGCTTGCGCGCAAGCCCGATCTGCTCAAAAAAGCTGAGGGCGATATGGCGGCGCGGCGCGCGCTCAACCAGTTCATTGAAAGCCGCAAGGAGGATTTCTCTGGAGCGGTCGATCTCTATTCCGAAACTGCACAATTCCTGCTCGATAACGGGCTGGGCGAAGCCACCGATGTTTTGTTGATCGACGAAACGCTGTGCGTCGGCTGCGACAATTGCGAAAAGGCTTGCGCCGATAGCCATGATGGCCTGTCGCGGCTCGATCGCGAGGCGGGGCGAACCTATGCGCGGCTGCACGTTCCCACATCATGCCGCCACTGCGAACACCCCCACTGCATGGCCGATTGCCCGCCCAACGCGATCAAGCGCGGAGCAGACGGCGAGGTGTTCATCGATGATACCTGCATCGGCTGCGGCAATTGCGAGCGCAACTGCCCTTACGGCGTGATCCGCATGGATTCGAAGCCGCCGCCCAAGCCGAGCTTGCTCGAATGGATGTTCTTCGGTCGCGGCCCCGGCCCCGGCGAGCCGAGCAAATCATGGCGCAAAAAGAACACCGCGCCGGGCATCGAGAGCCCCAAGAAGGCGATCAAGTGTGACATGTGTTCGGGGATCGATGGCGGCCCGGCCTGCGTGCGTGCCTGCCCGACCGGGGCCGCGATCCGCGTTTCGCCCGAACAGTTCCTCTCGGTCGCGCGGCTGGCTGAGGACGCTGATTGATGCCCCGCACCGCCGATCAGATCACCGCGCGGCGCGCCGCTTTGCACGACGGCTTTTTGCGTCATGCTGGCTTTCGCTGGCTCAAGGTTTCGGGCGCGCTGTGCTTGGTCCTGTTGGTGGTTTACGCGGCGGCGGACTTTCGCCCGCACGCAGGCGGCAACACCTGGTTCGGCTATGCCTCTGGCACACTCGGCGCTGGGCTAATCCTGTGGCTGACCGCGCTGGGCCTGCGCAAACGGGCGATCACGCCCGGGGCTTGGTCGCTTAAGGCGTGGACATCGGCGCATGTTTATCTCGGGCTTTCGCTGGTGATTGTCGGCACGCTCCACACCGGATTTCGCTTTGGCTGGAATGTCCACACACTGGCCTATGCGCTGATGATATTGGTGATCGTTTCGGGGCTATTCGGGGTGATCGCCTATGCCCGGCTACCGACCGCGCTCAGCGCCAATCGCGGTGATACCACCGAGCCGCAGATGATTGAGGCGGTGCAGGCGATTGACCGGCAACTTGCCCTCGCCGCACAGCCACTCAGCCGCAGTCAGACCGATCTGGTGATCGCCGCGATGGCGCAGGATTCGTTTGGCGGGAGCATTGTCGCGCGGCTTTCCGGCCATTATCCGCGCTGCGCCACGCGCGTGGCTATCGAGAATCTGGCAGCGGCCAACGCGGAGGCGGAGAAAGTCGAAGTGCTGCTGATCCGGCGTGAGGCTGCACTCATTCGCCTGCGCCGCCATCTGAGGCTGCGCGGACTGCTAGAGGCTTGGTTGTGGGTGCATGTACCGGCGACGGTGGCGCTGCTCGCCGCGCTGACCGCGCATGTCATAGCTGAATTCTACTACTGGTAGCGGCGATGGCGTTTCGCATCAGACAGATCGACGTGACCGCTACGGGGCGCGAAATAGTGCGCGAGCGGGTGATCGAGCAATCGCGCCTGACGATTGGCCGCGCGGCGGAAAATGACCTGCATCTGCCCGACCTTGCGCTCGATCCGGTCCATGCCGAGATTTTAGATGCGGGGACGGGGCGCATCGACATCAAGGCGCTGGGCTCGCTGAGCTTCACCCTCGACGGCGCGAGCACCCGCGCGGCCAGCCTGCTAGCCCGTGATGGCGGCGAGTTTGGCTTTGGTGGCACGCGGATCACGCTGTCAGAAGAAGATGGCGTGGCGGTGCTCACCGTGCGCGCGGTTGCGGGCCTTGAACACACCGATCAAGCGGCGGGATTTTCGGTCGCCAGCGTGCTCCCCGGCCGCCGCCGCATGGGCTGGATCGCCGCGCTGCTAATTCTCGGCTTTCTACTCGCGCTGCCGATTGCCAGCCATATGTTGCGCGGGGCCCCGCCGAGCGCGCGGGTAATCGGCGATGGCGCTTGGAGCCCCGGTAAGCTCAGCCTTGGCCACCATAAGCTTGAGGGCCAGTGCGAAACTTGCCACGCCAAAGGCTTCGTTGCGGTGCGCGAAGAAACCTGCCGGTCGTGCCATAAGGATACCCACGATCATGCCGCGCCAAACCTGCTTGCGGGTGCGCGCGGATCAGTGCCGATGGGCCGCGCGATGCTCAACCGGGTGTCCGCCGCATTCAATCGCCCCGGCCCTGGCGCTTGCAGCGATTGCCATGTCCAGCACGAAGGCCCTGAAAAAACGCCGCCCACCAAGCAGGTGTTCTGTGCCGATTGTCATGCGGGTTTGAAGGACAATCTTCCCGACACCAAGCTCGAAAATGCGGGCGATTTTGCCACGCTGCACCCGCAATTCAAACCGTCGGTGGTGACTAATGCTGATGCCCGCAGCCGGACCCGGCTGTCGCTAGATGCCCACCCGCGTGAGGACAGCGGCCTTACATTCCCGCACCGTCTGCATCTCAATCCGCTCGGCGGAGCGGCGCGGATGGCGGTCTCGCTTGGCGGCAGTTCCGGCTATGGCAAGCCGATGACCTGCGCCAATTGTCACCGTGCAAGCGATGATGGCGTGCGGTTCAAACCCATCGAAATGGAGCGCGATTGCGCGGCCTGCCACAGCCTTGCCTATGACAAGATCGGCGGCACCGTGCGCACGTTGCACCACGGCGATGTCGCGCAGGCCTTGGCTGATCTTTCGACCTATCGCGGGGCCGTGCCGCTCACCCCGCGGCAGCGGCCGGGCGCATTCGGTGATGGCGGGATTTACCATGCCAGCTTCAGCGCGCCGCCTGTGCCGATGGCCGCCTTCGCCAAGAACGGCGTTTGCGGCACCTGCCACACCGCGGAAATGCGCGGCGGGCGTTTAGCGGTTCGGCGGGTGACCCTGCCCAGTCGCTTCATGGACCACGGCTGGTTCGATCACCGCGCCCACCGCCAAAGCCAGTGCAGCGATTGCCACGCCGCATCTGGTTCAAACCTATCAAGCGACCTGCTGCTACCCGGCATCAAAACCTGCCGCACCTGCCACGCTGGTGAAGGTAGCGGCGAGCCCAAGAAGGTCGCTTCGGGATGTGCGATGTGCCACAGCTATCACCCGATAGAGGCTGTACCGCGCAGAGCCGACAAGGCCACTGCCGAGCGAAAGGGAGGCTGAGCCAATGCTGATCGCGCAAGTTACCGACCTGCACATTGGCTTTCACCGGGGGTCAGCGGTTGATCCGAACCTTGAGCGGTTCCGGCTGGTGCTCGATCGGTTGATCCATGGCCCAGACTGCCCCGACATGCTGCTGCTCACCGGCGACATCACCGAACATGGCGATGCGGCAAGCTATGCCGCGCTGGCGGGCGTGCTGGCAGGCTGCCCCTTCCCCGTTTGGCCGATCCCCGGCAACCATGATAACCGCGCCGCACTCGCCGCGGCGTTTCCGCAAGTGCCGCAAGCTGGGGGCTTTGTTCATTATGGGATTGAAGGGGGCGGCATCAGGATAGTCATGCTCGATACGTTGGAGGAAGGCCGCCATGGCGGCGCTTTCTGCGAGGGCCGCGCCGACTGGCTGGCTGCCGATCTTGCCGCGCATGCGGATATTCCGACGATTATCGCGCTGCACCACCCGCCGGTTGGGGTGGGGATTGCTTGGATGGACCCGAACCCCGCCGAGCCGTGGATTGCCCGACTGCGCGGTGTGATTTCGGGCCAACCGCAAGTTCGTGCGTTGGTCTGCGGCCATGTCCACCGGCCCATCGCGACGACGTTTGCCGGGGTGCCGCTGCTGGTATGCGCTGCTAGCTCCGCCGGACTGGCGCTCAATCTTTCACCGATTGATCCGGCCAAGGCCGATGGCCGCGCGATGATGGTTGATGATCTTCCGGGCTTTGCCCTGCACCGCTGGGATGGTCAGACGCTTGTAAGCCATTTTGGGTGTGCGCCTGATGCTGCGGCGGTAGCAGTGTATGATGAGGACTTTCAGAAGGTGGTTGCGCATCTGGCTGAGGAGCGGGGGTGAGCCCCCCCCTACTTCCCCGCAACCCCACGCCAATCCCGCATATCAACATCGTCACTCACCCTCCACGGCGCGCGGTTGCGGTTTAGGAACAGTTTTTCCATCTCGGGGCGGTTGAACGGCCGTGATCCCAGCCGTCCGAACACGGCAATCTGTCCGCCGGTTTCATCGACCGCGCGGTCACGGTCGATGCCCTTTGACAGCGCCAGCGCCGGGCTTGGCGTGCGCGCCCATGCGATCAGTTCAGGCTTTGGCGCAGGCGAAAAGCCATAGAAATTGCGCTGGCTATCGGGCGATGTCAGTTGCAGCACCTTGAGGCCATTGCGGCCATCGGCGACATAGGCGAACAGCGAAGCGTTGGTTGATCCGACGATGACATCCTCGGCATCGTTGAGCGAACCGCCGAGCGTCACCCGCTGATAAATCTTCGGAGCCTCAGGCCGCGTCACATTGACGATCACCAACCCCTCACCCTTGGCGGCAACATAAGCGTATGTCCGCGCGACATAAATCCGCCGCGCATCGGCCAGCGGCACTGTGCCCGATGCCACCGCCACCGGATCGAGCAGCCGGGTCACATCGAACAGCTTCAGGCCTTCCTTGTCAGTCACCCACAGATAGCGAAATTGCACCGCAGAGGCCCGCGCATCGACCAGCGGCAGCACCTTCGCCAATCGGGGGGCAAGCGGATCGTGCAGATCAACAACCACCAGCCCAGCATCGGCAGCAATGTAGGCCACTTCTCCCGCCAGCGTAATATGCCGCGCGCCTTTCAGCACATTGTCAGGGTTCCACGTCACCGCGCGCTTCAGCTTGTTGTTGCGGAATTCGCCATCGGCCAGCGTTTCGACATTGGCCATGATCAGGCCTTCTACGCTGTCGGTGATCGCCACGTAGGAATAGATCGGCAGGAACGGCTGCTCCTGATTAATCTCACGCATCACCGGCGTGTTGCGCTGCGGATTGATCGGCTGGCCGGTGGGAATTGCCATGCAGGTGGCATTGGTGCTAGCGATGTGGAGGTTCTGGCCGAGCTTGGAAAACGGCGCGGAAATAATCGGTTGCGACACACCCTTGTTGGCCACAGATGCCACATCATAGGCGCGGAAGCCGCCCTTGCCTTCCGCCACGAACAAATATTCGCCGCGCAATTGCAGGCAGCCCACGCGGTCTGCCGTGCCGTGAACGGGATTGCGAAACTCCTCCAAGGGATCGGTTTCGCCCGATAGCTTCGCACCCAAAGTCTTGCCGCGTGTCCATTCCTTCAATTCGCGCCCGTTCTGCTCAACATGCAGCCGGTAATAATCGGGATAGGCGTATTTTTGCAGGTACGATCCGATCACCGTCTGCGGTTCGTTCCATTCGCTCACCCGCACCGCCTCAATCCCGCCTTCGAGGCCGGTAAAGGCGTGCAGCCCGACGAAGTTCACATAATTTGTTCCCAGCAGCATCAGCTGCGCCATGATCGCGTTGTTATCGCCAGTCTTCGCAAGGTGGCAATCGGAGCATTGCTTGGTCTCGGTGGTGCGCACCGTATGCGGGAAATGCGGGGCGAAGGCTTGGCTGGAAAAACCGATCGACGAGATCGGCGGCTGCTGGATATAAATCCGTTCACGATTGGCATTCGTTGATGACAACACCAGCGCCGAGGTGGACCGCACCGGCGCAATCTCATTGCCCTTGGTGGTCATATGAACGCCCAGCTGGAACATATCATCGCGCGCTACCTGCGGATTATAGGTGGCGAAATTGCGGGTTTCCTCGCCCTCATAATGCTGGGTTTTGCTCTTCCAGTTGGCCTCAATCGGCAGGTGGCAACCGCCGCAGCTTGTGGTCCAGCTGAGGTGGCAGGTGAAACAGGCGATCTTGGCATCGTCATGCGCGCGGGCGTCTTTGGCTATACCCAGCCCGAACGTGAACGCGCCATCCTCTGCGCCAGAACGCCCCATCAGCTTGGCGCGCGCCGCCTTGGCGTTGAATGTTGGCGAAGCAGGATCGACCGAATCCTTGACCAAGCTCACCCGCCATTCGATCTTCGGATCGACGATAGACCGCTGCACCAGCACTTGCCGCCCGGCCAAATCCTTCGACCATTCAAACCGCCGCTTGCCATCAGGATTGCGAAGCAGCGCGAGGTTGTTGCCCGTCGGCGGCGCGGCGGGGCCAGAGGTTAGCAGCGTCGGCAGCGCATCCGCCGTGCCGTGACAATCCTTGCAGCTAATCTCCACTGCATTGGCAACTTCGCCGTAAATCAGGCCGTTGCCGTGGCTATCCTGCGAGAAATGGCAATCGGCGCACTGCATGCCTTTTTCCGCGTGGATGTCCATCAAGTGGACCGCCTTGCCGGGGTTGATGCCGGGGGGGACGAATTTGCCCTCGCCTTCCTTGCGCCATTTCTCAGGGTCATCGGGCGAGACGATCTTGCCGCCCGCATCGAGCAGATTGCCCTCGCGGTCACGCTTGAACACACCGCGAAAGTTCCAGCCGTGGCCGTGGTAATCGGCCATCTGGGTGTCTTTGAAATCGGGGTTGAGATCATAGACATTGCGCAGGAAATCGATGTCACCCCATAGCCCACGCGGGCTGGCACCTTCGGGATTGCGGTCCTCAACTTCGCGGGTTTCTGTGGCTGTCGGGTATTTCTGCGTTGCCGGCCACATCTTCGGCGCATCGCTCTCATAGTCCCACATGGTGTATCCGAGGAACGAATTGAGGAAGATATTGGGCTGGTGCATGTGGCAGTTCATGCACTGACTGGTCGGGATTGCGCGGGTGAAAGTGTGCTGGAGCGGGTGGCCGCTGTCATGATGATTGATCGTGGGATCGGCAGTGACCGACTGCCCGTCGCGGCCATATTGTGCATAGGTCAAACTATGGCGCGGCTCGCGGTCGTTGGCATAGACCACGTGGCAGGCCGAACAGCCCGAGGCGCGATAGTCGCCCGGCTGGTCATTGGTGCCCATGAACCACGTGTAGGGATCGTTGAGGCGCGTTTTATGAATATTGAGCACCGGAATTGCCACGCGTAGCCCTGTGCCAGGACCGCGGTTTGACTGTTTGAGATCGGGGCGTCCGGGCTCCTCCAGCTTCTGGATCGCGCCCGATGGATTGGGCAGGCCAACCTCGGCAAATTGAGTTCCGTTAGTGCGCCCGCCGCGCTCAAACACGCGGAACACATCGGCGGGCGGGACCACCTGCCAGCGCGGCAGCGGATAGAGTGCCGCCAGCGCCCCGCGCGCTTTTTGCTGTGCGGTAACCGTTCCCGGCGGAGTTCCAGGCGAGACAATCTTCGCGGGCAGACCATCGCGGGTATAGGCCTCGCCAAAGATGTAGCTTTTGAATGGAGCAACGCCGTTGTTATAGGCCGCCCCGCCCCACAGCATCGCCCCGCTCGCCATCAACGACCGCTCGGCAGCCTCGATCTGCGGCATATGGCAGGCCCCGCAGCTTTCGCGCGCGGCGCGGTAATCGCCGGGGTTGACGAAGCGGACATATTCGGGCGCTTCCTTGTTGAGCAGCGTATAGCTGCGCTTGGGATTGGCCGAACTGGGGTAGTTCCAAGCCTTGGGAAAACGCGGCAGCACATGCGCCTTGTCGCGCGCAGAAGCATAGGCGGGATCGCTATTGGCAAGCCCCACTGCCACCCGCACGCCAGCATTACCGCCGTGGCAATCGGTGCAGCCCAGCCGCACTGCGGGCGAGGTGTGCATGGTCCAGGCATCGGATTTCGAATGGCAGCCCACGCATCCCGCCGACTTGGCATCGGCCTGTTCCACCGTCTGGTTGGCGGGTGCAGCGGGCGCAGTGACATAGTTCCGCTTCACCGGCTTTTCGTCATCACTCGCCCAGCTTTGCACCGATACCAACGCCAGCAAAATGGCAAGGGCCGCTAGGAAGTTCCGCCAGCGCATCAGTATGCCAGTATCACATTGGCGAGGACCGAATAGTATGTGCTCCCGCCCCCAGCCCGCGCGAACAGGTCGCGAAATCCAGCCCCGCCGCGCAGCATCGCGGCGCTGAGCCGGAAGACCATGTTCTGAGTTGCCTTGGGCCGAAACGTTGCAGCAGTGGAAATATCCCAGCCGATGTCACGCGAGATTGAACCTTCGTTGCGCAGCGCTTGCAATGCCGATGTGTTGGCGAACCACAGGTGGTTGGCATTGGCCGAAACGCGCAATTGCGGGGTCAGATCAAAGTCCGCGCCTGCACCGAGCAGCACCGTGCCGGGGTTGTTGAAATTCGACTGGCCTTCCTCTTTTGAGCTGCGCAGGCTGTTGAGAATGCCATTGCGCCCATTGAGCGAAACCGCCCGGCCGCCCCCCGCAAACGGGATCGTCTGGCGGATCCAGTACGAGGTATCCGCCCCGGCAAACACCGGGTTCTCGACAATCGCATCGAACCCAGACTCGGCGTTGTCATAGGGGCTGGAATCACCGCTGGCATAAAGCCCGGACAGGCGAAACCGTATCCAATCAGCATCATAGCTAAGCTCGCCCGCGCCAAACCATGCGCGGATGTTCGCTGGTTTGCCGGTAAACAGGCTATCCCGATCCCGGCCCAGCGCGAGGTAGGTTGAGGCGGTAACATTCACCCGGCCCACCCGGCCATCGGCATTGTAGCCCAGATACACCACATCATAATTGCGCCCACGAAGCGTGCCGATCAGCGCCGGGCGCACCGGGAAGCCATTGCTGTCCACCCTGATCTGATTGCCCTCACGGTTATGGTTCCACACCGCCGTGATCTGGCTGGTGAGTCCGGAAATGAGGAAATCCTGCCGGTAAAGGTTGGCCACCAGTACCCAGTCCTTGCGCGGGGCGATGGTGACTTTGTTCAGCCCCGAATTGGTATCCTTGTTGAGCCGCCAGAACAGCGCGAGATTGTATTGGAAACGGTTGTTATCGCGGTTGCCAAACAGCCGCACCCCGAGCTGGTCATCGTTGAACAGAAACCCGCGAAAATCGGCCTGAAACGGCTGAATGCCAACGCGGATCGAATCGAAATCGTATCGGTCTGAAACGTTGCGCAGGTGGTAATCGACGAAAGCTTCTTGAACGCCGATGAAGGCATCTGTGCGCGCGGTGCCCTTGCTCGGTTCAACGAACAGCACACGCTTTTCGGGCACGCGAACGTGGTTGATGTTGAACGCAAGGGTTAGCTTGTACTCAACCTCAGGCGGCTTGAACGCGGTGCTGCCTTTGAACAGCGAGGCGCTGGCGATGACGGTTTGCGACAGGACAAAGCTTGCGTCCTTGCCAAACACATCAAGGCTGCCGGGGCGGGTTGTCGTCTGGTTGCCGACGGGAATCGGAAAGGTGCGCGGTTCGATCACCGTGTCTGAAATCAGGCCGAGATTGAAAAACCAGTCATCGCCTTTGAGGAAGCCGGGGCGTTTGCCTTCCGCCAGCGCGCGGTCACCCTTGATCGTGTTCTGGTGATAGGAATCGAGCGGCGAATGGCATACTTCGCGCATCACCCGGAAGGTTTCGAGGATCGCCTGATCGCCGCGCTTGATGGGACACAGCCCGGTCATAATTCGCCAGCGATCAGGCAGCGGCAGCTGGTCAGTCGGGAACGCCTCAGGCGGCGGCGCGCGCACCGCGCCGGGGTTATCCTGCACCACGCGGCCCGGCAGCGCAGGCTGATAGCCGGGGCGTTTGCGGCCTTTAATCACGCCGCTATCGACATCGGGCGGCGGCTCGGCAGTGCCGGGTTCGTCCATCACCGAAGGCGCTTGCGGCGGCGCTTCGGCACCGCCCGGAATCCGCCGACCCGGCTCCGGCGCGCCCTCAGCCAAGAATAGCAGCGCCGCCGCCAGCAGCATCACAGCCCCGCGCAGACATTTTGCTGCGAGGTATCGAGAAACGGCGCGAAGGGACAGTTGACATAGCGCAGCCGCACCGAGCCTCCCGCGACACTGAACACCAGATTATCCGCGCGGATCGCGGAAGGCGCATTGGCGATACTGCCGACCGCCGCGCCCGCATTAGCCAGCCCAAGGAAGGCGATCATATCATCCTGATCGATGCCATCGCCCGAAACCCCAAGCCCACCGATCAGCTGAGTGCCGCGATAGATCGGCACCGATCCGGGGAAAATCTGCGTGCCGTTTTGCAGGCGGTTCACCCCCGGCGCAGCATCGCGAATGAAGGTGCAGCGCTGCGGCGTATCGCTGCCGCTCGCGCCGGTAACAAAAGCGAGGTGCTGGCCCAAATTAGTGAATACCAGCGCCGATTGCAGCCCGGTAGTGAACGGGTTGAACTGCGCAATCGGCCGCGAGAACGGGCCGTTGGCGGTGGCAAGCTGGCCATCGGGGAAATAGGGCCGTGACAGGTTGCCACCCGCGCGGTCGCTGAAGGCGTTTTTGCCCGTAAGCGCGGCGGGATCGGAAAGGAAGCTGCGCGCGGAAGTTACGAAACCACGCACATCGGCGCTCGGGTCAGCGAGCAGATCGGCGGCGGCGTTTGGGCCTGAAAGGAATGCGGCGGTGCGCGCTTTTTGCAGGCTGACATCGATGCCAAACACCGGCGCATCAGGCCCGCGCACCTGCCCCAGCACCGCCCCGCGCGTATCGACCAGCGAGATCGTTACCTGCGCGCGGCTATCGAGCGGCTGGCGGATTTGTGCGCGTGCGCGGCTCATGATGGCGAAGGCTTGCGCTAAGATGGCGCGGGATTCGGTGACGCTAAGCGGAGCGGTGACATCGCCGGTATCGGTGCCAGCCCGTGCGGGGTAACGGGCGGCTCCGGCCCCGTCGGTGAGCGCGAAGGCTTCTGTGTTAGAAAATTCGGCTGAGGTTACTGCACGAATGCCCGAGGCCTCGGTGCCATAGGCAATTCCTGCGCGAATAACAGCGCTGGGGAGGTAACCGATAACGGCGATCAGGCTGCCGGGTGTCGCAGCGTAAGTCGCGCTGGAAACTGTGCTCGCCAGCGCCGGATAATCCGCATCCGAATAGCGTAGCAAAGTGCCATCAACGCTAATCCGGTCGGCTCGGATGGTGACGCTCGCCTCGAAGCCCAATGTTCCCGCCAGAGCAATCCGCTCGTCGCTATCGGCGTCGACATCGAGGACGTTGGCATCGAAGCCGTAGACCCCGTCGGCCAGCACACCCACGCCGCCAACCACCACGCCATTCTTGTAAAGCGGGAACCCGCCGGGGTCCGCCGCGAGGCCCAAAGGCGAGCGCTTTGGCCCGATCAAGGCCCCCACCCCCGATGCAGCATAGCGCGCCGAAAGATCGGAGCACGGCAATTGGCTGAACTGCACCCCGAACAGCGGGCCGCTTTCAAGACCCGGGGTTGAAGGCGCGGGCGGGAAGTGCTGCTGGACGATCATGCTGGCGGTGCGCGACGAAAAAGCGTTGCCGCTGCTTGATAGATACGCGCCGGTGATGGCCTTGGCGATTGCTGCGGCTTCGGCGGGAACGGTGAGGCCCTGTACATCGATGCTAGCCCCATTGGGCGCGGGCGTGATCCGGGCGGTTGTCGGCGCTCCCGTCATGCGGAAGGTGGCGAGGAGGTTACCCACCCGATCGACCACGGCGATGGTCGCGGGGCGCGCATCGGCGCTGGCCTGCGCAGCAGCGTGGGCGATTACTGCCTGAACATCTGCGATAGTTAGCGCTTCCTGCACGGGGACGTCATAGAGCGCAGTCGTTCCGCCGCCACTACTTGATCCTCGCGAAGAACTGCTGCCCCCGCCCGAAACTCCGCCGCTGCCAGAACTATCGCCGCCACACGAAGCGAGCAGCATCGCCAATGCGCCAACCGACAAAGCCGCTCCCCGGCCAATCACCGCAGCGCCCCCACAGCGCGCGCGGCTTCACCCAGCGATGCGCGGAACGCCGCCGGTTGGTAGTCCGCCGGGCTGCGCACCGCACCATAGGCGCGGTTGATGCTGGCCCTGATCCCGGCGGCGGCACCCACGGTCACCCGCCCGTCACGCACCAGCGCATTCAGCAGGGTATCGACCGCCATCACCGCCTGAACCGAACCTGCATAATCGGTGAAGCGCGGCGATATCGCTTTGCTTGCGATCATGCCAATCACGGCAAAGGCGCTGTCCGGGTCGTGGCTCCCGCGCGCCAAAGCCGCCGAAAGTGCGCCCGCCGCGCTCCCCAGCCGCGCCGCAGCAGCAACCGTTTCGCCGCGCCCCGCGCTCATCGCCGCGTGGAAATCGCGCGCCGCCTTATCAAACGCCTTGGCCTGCACCGGCGCAAGCGATCCCGCCACCGCCGAGAGCATAATCATGTTCTCGTCGTTATACGGCGGCGTGGCAAAGGGGATTGGCCGCGCGGGATTAGTCTCAAAAGTCATCCGCCTCTCACCCCCATCGGTGATGCCACGGTGGCATGAATGGCAATCGAAGAAGTAAAACTCGGGGAACATCCCCTGCGAGCCAATTCCGGGCTTGCCGAACAGATCAACCGAGCGCCGCACTGCCTCCGCCTGACCGACTGACCACAGGCGCACCGAATCCGTCCGGACTTTGCGCTGCGCGTAATCGGCGTCCTCGTTCCAATGCTGCTCGAGCGCGGAAAATAGATCGAGCTCGAACGAAACGCGCGGGTGGCCCGCCGCCATCATCTTGTGCGAAACGAACTGCCCCGGCTTGGCGCTGCCGAAATGGCAATCGAGGCACAGACCGGCGCGCACCTGCGGATTTTCCAGCGGGATCATGCCTTGCGCGATGTTCGATGCGTGGGTCGCAGGCATGGCGTAGTGGCTGGCAATCCAGCCCGAAGCGGCACCGTGGCACGATTCGCACCCCACGCCGTCGGAAACCTGATAGCGCTCGCCGTGCAGCCCCGCCGCCGCGCTCGAATGACAGCCGAGGCAGGCGGGCGCAGACGTCGCCGCCCCCAGCCCCAGCGTCGCCGCGATCTGTGATCCGCGCTTGCCCGCGAGCGCCGCATAGGCCCGGCTGTGCGCGCCCATCTGCGATGATGGTTCCTGCCAGTGCGCCAGCTCATCCTGCCGCACGACCTTGCCGTCGCCCTCTAACCGTCCGTGGCAAACCGAACCAGAACAGCTCGCCACCCCCTCCACCGAGCCCGCCAAAAGCGGCGCGGCCAAAGCGAGGAGAATGAGCGCCAAAAGTGCTGCCAACCGCGTGCGGATCGGTGTTGCGAGCCCCGCCATACTATTTCTCACTCGCCACAAAAACGCCGTCCCAGTCTTTTGCTGGCGGTGCCTTGGCCAGCGCAGCGATGCGCTCGCGATAGAGCGCGTGAACACCTGCAAGCCCGTATGTTGCCGCGCCCGCGCGCATTGCGTCAAGCATGCTGAGCGCGCCCCGCCAATCCTGCGCCCGATAGGCCGCCAGCGCCTGTGCCTGGGCACCAGCAAAGGCAACAAACGCGGCATCACCCGCCATAACCTCATCGCCCACCAGCACCGAAATAGTCTCCGGCGCATCGCGGCCAACCACCTGCACCCGGTCAATTTCGATCACAGCAAATTGCGGAATTTCCGCCCGCATCGCCGCGCCGATGGCGATAGTCACACCGTAGTATTTGGTCAGCCCTTCGATGCGCGAGGCAAGGTTCACGGTATCGCCGATCAGCGAATAGGAAAGCCGCTGCGCCGATCCCATATTGCCGACGCAGCACGGCCCCGCATTGAGGCCAATTCCAATCTTTACCTCACCCGGCCACGGCTGGCCTGCGACATTCGGCATTTCGAAATTGAGCACTTTCAGCCGCTCGACCATCGCCAGCGCTGACCGCGCCGCGTTTTCATACTGGTGTGGATCATCGAGCGGGGCGTTCCAGAAGGCGAGGATGGCATCGCCTATAAATTTGTCGATTGTCGCCTTGCGCGCGAGCAGGATGTCACACATCGGCGTGAGGAAACCGATCAAAAAACGAATGATGTCCTGCGGGCTCAGCGATTCCGATATCCGTGAAAAGCTACGCACATCGGCGAACAGCACGGTCATCTGCCGTTCCTCACCGCCCAATTCCAGCTGGCGCGGATCGGCGGCGATGCGGCTGACAAGTTCCGGTGACAAATAGCGATCAAACGCCCGGTGGATATAGCGGCGGCGGCGTTCCTCAAGATAAAAAGTCAGCACTGTTTCAGTGATATACACTGCGAATACGGCAATCAGCGGATAGGTCGGATCGAGCAAGAAATGCTCACGCTGAAAGGCGAACCACGAGCCGCCCATCACCAACCCAGCAAACGCCAGCCCCCAAGCCGCGCCTTTAGCTGCACCCAGCCGGGGCAGCGTGAACAACAGTCCAAGCCCCAGCACAAGCACCAGGCTGCGCTCGAGTCCATCGGCCCAATCGGGCCGGGTGAGATAATGGCCAAGGATCATCTGTTCCGCCGCCTGCGCGTGGACCATCACCCCCAGCTCGCGATCCTGCACCGGGGTCGCCACCAGATCGCGCAGGCCAATCGCGCCGGTGCCGATAAAGGTGATCTCGCCGCCGAACAGCCGCTCCATTTCCGCTGGCGGCAGTTCGCCCGACAGCACCTTCCACGCCGGCACCACGCGTTCGGGGCGCGGCGCAGTGTAGTGCATCCACAGTTCGCCCGCGCCGTTGGTCGGCACGGTGAACTGGCCGACCTTGATCGAATCCACCGTGGCACCCTGCCCGCCCGCCATATTGCCGCTGCCGTCGCTTGTTTTAACGATGATCGATCCCGCCTGCTGCGCCACGCGCAGGGCCTCAAGCGAAAGCGAGGGCATCACCGCATCACCCTCACGCGCAAGCAGCGGCGAGCGTCGGATCATCCCGTCCGCGTCACCACGCAGGGTGAGCACCCCCAGCCCCGCCGAAGCATCGGCAATAATAGGGATCGGCAGCACCGCGTTTGAATATTGCGCCAGCGCGTCAAGCGGCTCGCTGCCAGACCAAGCGAACCCGGCCTTGGGCGTGGGCGTGACGCGGTGCGGATCGTTGGTGAGGAAAATCCCGCTCACCGCTGGTTGCGCGGACAACACCTTGGCGAACTCGGCGTCGTTATCTGGCAGCCGTTCGAGCGTTGCCGCTGCTGCCTCATTCCCCCCGGTGCGCCGCAGCGCCTCAGCCAAACGCGGCGGCGACGTGCGGTCGCCTTCTGAGAACACCACGTCGATGGCAATCGCGCTCGCCCCCGCGTTGCCTAGCCGCGCCACGAGATCGGCAACTTGCGTGCGCGGCCATGGCCACTGGCCATAACGGCGAATCGATTCCTCATCGATATCAACCACGCGGACCGGTGCCTCTTCATAGGCACGCGGGGCAAAGCGTTGATAGCTATCGAATACTAGCAGCCCCACGCCGCCGAGCAGCGAGGATCCCACCAGTTGCAGAACCAGCACAAGGCCGAGCGCCAGCAGCCCGGGCAGAAGCGCCGGGCTAAACCAAGCCAGCATAGTGCGCCGTGCTGCCATTGCCTCCCTGCCGCTAAGTGCCCGAGGCCGATTATGGCAGGAAAGGTGCGGGGCAGGAAGGGTGGAGAGAGGGGCCTGTGCCGGATTTTGCTTGGCCTAAACCAGCGCCATCAGGCTGGCATTGCCCCCAGCCGCGGTGGTGTTGATCGAGGTGGAGACTTCATCGATCAGCCAATCAAGCCGGTAGGAGCCATCTTCTGCGGCCTGCTGAACCAGCGGAATTGGCCCCTTCATCGCAGCGATGGCGCGAAGGAGCGCGCCGGTATCGCCGCCCGGTTCGATCAGCACGGCGGAATGAGTATTGTGATCGGGTAGCGCATCAATCCATTGAACTTTTGCGGCAACTGCATCGGGAAGCGCGCGCAAACTGGCCGCTCCCATCGCGCTTACCCTGTTGCCTGTTTCCAATGCAGCGGCAAGCTGGGCGAGCAAGCCAGCGCGGCTTTGCGGCAGCAGCAGCACCGATCCGCGCGGATGCAGCGCATAGAGATTGCGTTCGCCCACCGGTCCGGCAAGCTCAATGGTGTCCCCCACGCTGAAGTCCCCCCAGCACGGGCCAAGCTGCGGCGCGGAACGAACCAGCCGCCCGAGCATCAGCGGCCCTCCGGCTTTCGGCCCGGTGCCGGAAAGCCCGCGCCCGCCGAACGGCTGCACGCCAACTACAGCGCCGATGACATTGCGATTGACGTAAATGTTCCCCGCCGCGGCACGCGCAGTGACCTGCGCCACTGTCTCATCGAGCCGGGTGTGGAGTCCGAACGTCAGCCCGTAACCGGTGGCATTGATCGCATCAATCAAGCCCGCCATATCATCGCGCCGGAACCGTACCACGTGGAGCACCGGGCCAAAAACCTCGCGGGTTAACTGGCTGACATGGGCAATCTCGATGATCGTCGGCGCGGCGAAAGTGCCATGCTCGGTCTCGGGCGAGAGCGGCAGGCGATGAACGATATGCCCAGCGGCAGCCATGCGGGCGACATGTGCCTCAATCGCACCGCGCGCCTCAGCGGTGATAACCGGCCCGACATCGCTCGACAGCCGATCCGTATTGCCGACCACCAGCTCCGCCATTGCGCCGCGGAGCATGGCGATCTGGCGATCGGCAATGTCATCTTGCAAACACAGCAATCGCAATGCCGAACAGCGTTGCCCGGCGCTGTCAAACGCCGAGGCGATGACGTCCGCCGTCACTTGCTCAGCCAGCGCGGAGGAATCGACCACCATCGCGTTGAGCCCGCCGGTTTCGGCAACCAGCGGTATCGGTGCGCCGTGCGCAGACTGGTGGCTGGCGAGTTCGGCCTGAATCAGTTTTGCCACCTCGGTCGATCCGGTGAACAGCACGCCGGCAACCTGAGGCGCGGCGACCATAGCCGCCCCGATGCGGCCATCGCCGGGAACGAACTGAAGCACCTCTTTGGGGATACCCGAAGCGTGCAACATGCGCACAGCTTCGGCGGCGATCAGCGGAGTTTCCTCGGCAGGTTTGGCGATTACCGAATTACCGCCCGCCAGCGCGGCAGCGATCTGGCCGGTGAAGATCGCCAGCGGGAAATTCCAGGGGCTGATGCAAATGACTGCGCCGAGTGGGGCGTTTGCGGCGGTAAGCGTAGTGCGGGCTTGCACCGCATAATAGCGCAGAAAATCGACCGCCTCGCGCACTTCAGATACGGCATTGGCCGCCGATTTTCCCGCCTCGCGGATGATCAGGCCGAGCATGTCGGGCATGCGCTGCTCGAACAGATCAGCGGCGCGATCAAGGCAATCAGCGCGCGCCCCAGTCCCTGCCTCAGCCCATGCGGGCCAAGCCGCATCGGCGGCCTTCACCGCCTGAACGGCATCGCGTTCGAGCGCGAAGGCGGCGGTTCCAACCTTGTCCCGGTGGTCTGCCGGGTTTAAAACCGGTTGGCTGCGGCGTTCAATACTGAGGCCGGTAATTTTGGGTTTGGCATGCCATTGACCGCGCGCTGATTTAACCAGCCGAGAGGTCAGGGCACTCAGCACTGCCTCGCTGGCAAGGTCCATGCCGGCTGAATTGCGGCGATCGGCAAACAGGTCGCACGGCAGGGCAATCTCAGGGTGCGGCGCGCCAAGCGGCTCGATCAATCGCGCCGCTTGGGCCGGGTCTTCCGCCATTTCCGCAAGCGACACGCCCTCGTCCCAGATGCGGTGGACGAACGAGGAATTGGCCCCGTTCTCAAGCAGCCGCCGCACGAGGTAGGCGAGCAGCGTTTCGTGCGTGCCAACCGGCGCATAGATGCGGCACGGGCGAGCGAGCTTATCCGCGCCGACAACTTCCTCATACAGCGGCTCGCCCATGCCGTGGAGGCACTGGAATTCATAATCGCCGAGCTTAAATTCCTCACCCGCAAGGTGCAGGATTGTTGCCAGTGTTTGCGCGTTGTGCGTGGCGAATTGTGGGAACAGCACGTCGCGCGCCGCGAGTAGCCGCTTGGCGCAGGCGATGTAGGAAACATCGGTGTAGATCTTGCGGGTGAAAACCGGAAAGCCTTCCAGCCCATCGACCTGCGCGCGCTTAATCTCGCTGTCCCAATAGGCACCTTTGACCAGCCGCACCATGATCCGGCGGCGGGTGCGGCGGGCAAGGTCGGCGAGCCAATCGATCACGAGGGGGCAGCGCTTGCCATAGGCCTGAACGACAAAGCCAAGACCATCCCATCCGGCGAGATTGGGATCGCGCGCAAGGGCCTCGAGCAGGTCAAGCGACAGCTCGAGTCGGTCGGATTCCTCGGCATCGATGTTGAAGCCGATGTTATAATGCTTGGCTAGGTGCGCTAATGTGCGAAGCTGCGCCACTTGTGCGCCGTTTGTGCGCCATGTTTGGCTGCGCGTGTAACGCGGGTGCAAAGCTGATAATTTGACTGAGATTCCAGGGCCGTGGATAGGTCCGAGCCCCTTTGCGGCCTTGCCGATGGCATGAATGGCCGATGCGTAGTCATCGAAATATCGCGCGGCATCGGCGGCGGTGGTCGCGGCTTCACCGAGCATGTCATACGAATAGGTGAAGCCTTTGGCCTCCACCGCGCGGCTATTTTTTAGCGCCTCCTCAATGGTTTGGCCGGTTACGAACTGCTCGCCCATCATCTGCATGGCGAGGTCAACCCCGCGCCGGATCACCGGCTCTCCTGCACGCGCTATCAACCGAGTCAGCGCCGCACCGAGGCCTATATCATTGACACTGGCGGTTAATTTACCCGTCACTACCAGCCCCCAAGTGGCGGCATTGACGAACAGCGACCGCCCCTCACCAATATGCGCCTGCCAGTCGCCATCAGCGATCTTGTCCCGGATCAAAGCATCCCGCGTCGGGTTGTCAGGAATGCGCAAAAGCGCCTCAGCAAGGCACATCAGTGCCACGCCTTCATTGCTCGAAAGCGAATACTCTTTGACCAGTCCTGCCACCCCGCCGCGCTGGTCTTTGGCGCGCAGAGAGGCCACTAGCGCCATGGCAGTGGACGCAACTTTATCGCGTAACTTCAGTGGTATTGCCGCCTCTTCTAGCAATACGGTGAGGCAATCCGGTTCGGGCCGGCGGCATGCCTCGGTGATGCGTAAACGCAGCGCTGAAGGCCTGCTATTGGGGGGAGCAAATGCCGAAAAGGGGATAGAAGGCGCGGTTTTCATCTGCACTGTCATTTAGTTTCAGTAGAAACCATAGCAGCTTTTGCGCTCAAAGCGAGCCGACTATTCACGCAAACTCGCTATATGCGAATTCAAGGCTGAGGGAAATTGTCAGTTCATCGGCCATTCCGCCCGTTCGGCGGCTTAGATGCAAAAATTAAAACGCCGATGGAAGCTGAAACCCGTCCAGCACCCACCGGCGTTCAATTCAAAATGCGCTTAGTTTGCAGCGCTATACTGCCTGATATTCAGTCCAACGCGTGTGCTCAAGCGGTTGAGAGCAACCCGCAGCGAGGCTTCGTCCTGCGACGACATCTGGCCATTGCTCACGCGGTAGTACGCACCTGACCGACGAATGTTGTTCAAATCACGCAGTGCTCGTTGGCCTTGAGCGCGAGTCAGATCACCATTGTCGATCTGCGCACGGATATACTGATCAAGCCAGGCCACGCGCCCGCGCGGATCGCTTGGCATCACTTGCTCATAGGCCATATTGCCATTGCTTGCCGAGGTCGCAATCCAGCGGCCTTGGGCATCATAATAGCCGCGGGTAGCGCCTGCTTGCCAGCGGCCATTGCTGTCATAATAGCCCGGCTGGGCATCGGCGATCCACACGCCATTAGCATCCGTATGGCCCGGCGCGCGGCCAGTATGCCAGACCCCGCGTGCATCGTAATAGCCGGTGACCGGGCGGGCAACCCAGCGCCCACGGCTATCATAATATCCGCTCGAACTTCCGGCTATCCACCTGCCATTGTTATCATAATAACCATTGGCAGAAGCTGGCACCCAGCGGCCATTTGAATCGTAATAGCCATTTGCGGCAACGGCCGTGTTCGAACTCACCCACTGACCGTTCGCATCATAATAGCCGTTTGGCGCACCGGCCACCCAGTTGTTGTCGCGGTCATAGTAACCCGTCGCGGTTGAACGGCCCATCGTAGTCGCATGCCAGCGGCCGTTGTTGTC
>JAYVNC010000368.1:0-7995 GCA_043758655.1 Novosphingobium sp. | reverse complement strand
CCACCCCGTGCAAATGCACGAGGTGGCCAAGGTTCAGGGAGGAGGTGCACTCGCGTGCACCAGTCCGATCAACGCCATGAGGGTAGCATCGACCAGACAAAACCATGCTAGGACGAAACCGGCACCATTTCAAGCTCCTACTGAATCGATAGAAGTAGGCGAAATAGCGCCGATTCCCTAGCGTCAAGCCTTTGCTGGAGCTACAACGGCCTCAGGGCCTTTGCCCTGCTGTACCTGCCGACCGAAGATTTCGCGAATCAGTTGCAGCGAGAACAGGTGGGCATAGATCAGCGCCAACATGCCATTCTGGTTGAGCGTGCGAAGCGTGTCGCCGCGCAGTTCACGCAGCTTGGCTTCGTCAACCATACGGAAACCGCGATAGATGAACGGCTGCTCGTTACCTTCCTGCTGGATAGCGACTTCGCCATCCATCAGCAGCTTGAGCTTTTCCAGTTCCTCAACAAAGTTCTGGGTGCGTAGGCCGGCTTCTTCAAAGTTGCGGCAGAAATCGAGCAGGCCTTGTGTGGCTTCGGTGGGCTTTTCGCCATCAAACAGCGCGTTGCCTTCCTTGCCTTCGCCAACTAGATCGCAGGTTGGGTCAAAGCACAGCGAAAGCTCTTCGCTATCGGGCTGCAGCTTGGCGAGCAGGAAGGGATAGCGGCGCACATAGGCGGGAACGTAAACGTTCTCGAGTAGCTTGCTGTCCTTATCAAGAAAGACGTTTACGCCTTCGTTAAGCCCCATCAGCGCCAGCGGGACCGAATTTTCGCCCGAGGAAAAGATGATCGGAAAGTTACGGCCCGCATCGGGGAATTCTTCAGCAGTCAGCGGAACTGCATGCTGGTCAGACAACCAGGTGGCCTTATCGGTCTGGCGGCTCTTCCACTTGGAATGGTCGCGGCTGTTGAGCGGCATGAGATCCTGATAGAACAGGGGCAGGTTGGCTTGCGGCGCGCTGGCCATGATTGAAACTCTCCGGTTTATTCAGTTGCAGATAGGGCGCGAAAGGCGCGGCTTTAGTCGCTGGATTTGACTGTTGCAAGACTCACAAGCTTGCCCGGATTGAGCAATTCCGCCGGATCGAGCGCTTTTTTCACCCATCGCATCATTTTTAGCGCAACCGGATCGCCAAGGCGTTCCAGTTCGGTACGTTTTACCTGACCGATTCCATGCTCTGCCGAGATTGATCCGCCCCAACTGGTGACCATGTCGTGCACCTGACTGCTGATCGCCTTGGCATCGCCCGATTCCCACAGTTCCTGCGCCGAACCCGATGGCGCGATCACGTGAAAATGGACATTGCCATCGCCCAAGTGGCCGAAGGCGATAGCCTGCGTTCTGGGCCAAGCCGCCTCGATGGTTGCAATCGCATGATCGACGAAATCAGGCATCTTTTCGACCGGCACCGATATATCGTGCTGCACGGCTCGCCCCTTGGCGCGCTCAGCCGGCGCTACCGAATCGCGCAAGATCCAGAAGGCTTCGGCCTGAGCTTCGTTGGTGGAG
This sequence comes from Novosphingobium sp., assembly GCA_043758655.1. Lineage (GTDB taxonomy): Bacteria > Pseudomonadota > Alphaproteobacteria > Sphingomonadales > Sphingomonadaceae > Novosphingobium. The sequence continues at coordinate 6,489 of JAYVNC010000368.1, read as the reverse complement.
AGCACCGCATCCTCGACAAGCCCGGCTTCAAAGGCGCTGGCAATCATCGCTTCGACTTTATCGCGAAGCCCATCTGCCTGCGAATGATCGGCAACCACCTCGATCAAAACGTGCCACGCATGCTGCCCATTGAGCGGCGCACGCGCATTGGGCAGGTGGGCGATAACCGCATCAAGGCTCGCCTGCGGGAGAACTTCAAACCCCTCAAGCGCCTCGCCGACCTGAGCCTCGCAATGAAGCAACAGTGCGCGGGCGACTTGCAGCGATTTTGTTGCGGCCCACACCACCACCCGGTCTGCAATTGCGGGAAGCAGACGCAAGGTAGCCGCGCTGACAATTCCCAGCGTGCCTTCCGATCCGATCAGCAACTGCTTAAGGTCAAACCCGCGGTTGTCTTTCTTGAGCGGGGTCAGCGCATCGAACACTGATCCATCGGCCAAAACCGCCTCAAGCCCGAGCACCTGCGCGCGCATTGTGCCGTGGCGAAGCACCTGTGTGCCGCCGGCATTGGTCGATATCAGCCCGCCCACAGTCGCCGATCCCTTGCCGCCGAGCGTTAGCGGAAAACGCAGGTTCTGCGCCTCAGCCGCCTTTTGCAGCACCTCAAGAATCACTCCCGCCCCGCACGTCACCTTGCGATCCTCGCGATCGAGCGAAACGATGGCATTCATCCGCCGCAGCGAGAGCAGGAGCGCGCGCCCTGTCGCATCAGGGGTTGCCCCGCCCGACATTCCGCTGTTGCCGCCTTGTGGGACAATCGGCACGCCATGTTTGCCGCACAGCCGAACCAGCGCCGCAAGTTCCGCCGTGTTCGCCGGGCTCGCCATCGCGCAAGCCTTGCCATGATAACGCCCGCGCCAATCGGTCAGCCACGGCTCGATCAGATCGGGATCGCTGGTCACCCCGCGCGGGCCAAGCAGCGCGGTAATTTCGTCAATAAAGGGCTGATTGCTGTCCATGGCGCTGGCTATTGCACAAGTTAGTGCGCGGCGAAACTTTGCAACTCACAACCTAAACTTTGCAAATCGCAGGCTGCGGGTTAAGCGCATGTTCAAGCGGGGTAGGTATGTCGGCGTCTGACACAGTGCATTCCTGCCCGGATTGTGCACCTCAACCGGAGCCGGAAATTCGCTAGGCAATGTACCTTTTCAGCACCATTCTGGCCCCATTGCTTTTGCTTCCGGTGACGCCTACCCCTGCTGGAGTCCCTGATCGCGCCGCCCCGGATGCGAGCGCTGCGCTGACCAGCCAGCCATCGGCGGTCCCGCTGCAAACCAGCCCGGCAGACAGTTTTCCGTTCTCATGGCTATCGGAAGCCTGGCGCACGCCATCGGCCGAGCAGGTTAGCATCGAGCAACACATCACCATTCGCATCGCCCCGCGCGCGCCATCGAATGCCGATCCGCGCATCGGCATGTTTACCGATACACCCGAAAGGCCCGCCCCACAGCGATTGGTCGAGCGATCAATCGGCAAATGTCTGCCATTAGGGTCCGTGGCAGGGGTACAGATCGCCTCCGCCAACAAGCTGGTGCTGTTCCTGCGCGATACCCGCGTGGTCACTGCCGGGCTCGACAAGGGATGCAACGCGCAGGATTTCTATGCTGGTTTCTATGTTGCACGCAGCGCTGACGGGATGATGTGCGCCGGGCGTGACAAGCTGCAAGCGCGCAGCGGCGCGAGTTGCAAGCTTGGCAAGCTGCACCAACTGGTCGAAGCAGGCGATTGAATCGTCGCCTACATTTCCTTGACTTTTTGGCGCGAATGGGGCTAGGGGCGCGCGGCTTTGCCGAGGGCGGAGCGTCAAAATACAGGGGCTGTCTGCCAAGCAGACTTAACCCTTTTTATCCGGATAATCAGTCAAGCCTATGAGTTTCGCCGATCTCGGCCTGTCCGACGAATTGCTAGCGGCGGTTTCCGCCAAGGGATACGACACGCCTACGTCGATTCAGGCTCAGGCGATTCCGCAGGTGCTGATGATGCGCGATTTGATCGCCATCGCCCAAACCGGCACCGGAAAAACCGGCAGTTTCGTGCTGCCGATGATCGACATTCTCGCCCATGGCCGCCGCCGCGCACTCATGCCGCGCAGCCTGATCCTCGAACCGACGCGCGAGCTCGCGGCGCAGGTTGCGGAAGAATTCACCGTCTATGGCAAGAACCACGATCTCAAGATGGCGCTGCTTATCGGCGGTGTGCAGATGGGCGATCAAGTTAAGGCGCTGAAAGACGGCGTTGACGTGCTGATCGCCACTCCGGGCCGTTTGATGGATCTGTTTGAGCGGGGCAAGATCTTGCTCACCGGCTGCGATCTGCTGGTGATTGATGAAGCGGACCGAATGCTCGACATGGGCTTTATCCCCGATATTGAGACGATCTGTTCAAAGCTTCCCGCCAATCGTCAAACCCTGCTGTTCAGCGCCACTATGCCGCCGCCGATTAAAAAGCTGGCCGACAAGTTCCTGACAAACCCTCGTTATATCGAAGTTGCCCGGCCTGCCAGCAACAACACCAATATCGTCCAGCACAAAGTCATGGTGGCATCGCGCGGCAAGCGCGACATGCTGAAACACCTGCTCAAGGTCGATAATGTCACGACCGGCATCGTGTTCTGCAATCGCAAAACCACGGTGCGCGAACTGGCTAAGGCTTTACAGCAGTCTGGCTTCAAAGCGGGCGAAATTCACGGTGACATGGACCAATCGAGCCGCATTGCCGAGCTGGACCGATTCAAAAACGGCACGATCAACATTCTCGTCGCTTCAGATGTCGCCGCGCGCGGGCTTGACGTTAAAGGCGTGAGCCACGTGTTCAACTTCGATACGCCTTGGCACCCCGATGATTACGTCCACCGCATCGGCCGCACCGGCCGGGCCGGGGCTACCGGCCGCGCATTTACCTTCGTCGCGCCTGAGGATGCCGAGGCGATCGACAACGTTGAGAAGCTGACCGGCGGCAAGATCCCGGTGTATGTTGAGGGTGGTTCTGCTGCGCCTGCGCCGGAAGGGGTTGCGGCGGCGGAATCAAAGCCTGAACGCGCTCAGAAGGCTCCGAGAGAAGCGCGTGCACCGCGTGAAGCAAGAGCGCCGCGCGAGGCTCGCGCTCCGCGCGAAGACAAGGCACCTCGTGAAGCCCGTGCGCCGCGTGAAGAACGTGCACCCCGCGAAGAACGCGCTCCGCGTGCTCCACGCCCAGAACGCGCTCCGCAAGCTGGAAAGCGAGCCGAACCCGCGCAGGACAAGCAGGACGGCGAATGGAACGGCCCGGTGCCGGGCTTTCTGAACTTTACTGTCGGGTAAGTTTGGTGTTGAGGGGAGGCTGAATGGCCCCCACCCACAGCACAACCCCACCTCTTTTCTCCCCAGTCCCCATACCCAAAAGCCCGCTCATCCTGAGCCTGTCGAAGGACGCGCGCGGAGGAGTAGGTCTTGGTCCCGGGCGGGGCGCAGCGCAGGCGTGTTGGGGCGGCGTTGCGCGCGTCCTTCGACAGGCTCAGGATGAGTGGATGTTGGCAGTGTACGAAAGTGTGAGGCTTAAATCAGGTAGCCAATCTCACTCCCCAACCTTCACAAAACTATCAATCACTCGCTTGCGCCCGGCAGTCTCGAAATCAATCTCAAGCTTGTTGCCTTCCTGCGCGGCGATCACGCCATAACCAAACTTCTCGTGAAACACCCGCGCGCCAACGCTGACATCGCCGCGCGGCTTTGCGGCGAAGCTCGCGGCGCTGCGCGAGGGTTCGGCGATGCGGCGGGGGATGGGATCGAAGGTTTGCACCGCCGCGCGTTGCCAGCCGGGGCCGCGCGCTGCGGCGCGATCAGGCTGGGCGCGGGCGAGGTGAGCGAAGGGGTCTTCGCGTTCGGACCATTGCGCTTTCCATAGGCTCGCGCCGCCCGCCAGCGTGGTTTCCACATCGACATGCGCAGGCGGGATTTCGCCTACAAATCTGCTGGGAATCGAGCTGGTCCACTGGCCATAGATGCGCCGGTTGGCCGCGTGCAATATTGTGCAGCGACGCCGCGCGCGGGTGATGGCGACATAGGCGAGGCGTCGTTCTTCCTCGAGGCTGGCGAGCCCACCTTCATCGAGCGCGCGCTGTGATGGGAACACGCCTTCTTCCCAGCCGGGCAGGAACACGTTGTCAAACTCGAGCCCCTTGGCGGCGTGCATGGTCATGATCGTGACCTTCTCGTCGTCGCTCGCAGCTTCGTTGTCCATCACGAGGCTGACATGCTCGAGGAAATCGCCGAGCGTTTCATATTCTTCCATCGCGCGAGCAAGTTCGGAAAGATTTTCAAGGCGGCCAGCGGCCTCTGCGCTCTTTTCCGCCTGAAGCATCGCGGTGTAGCCGCTTTCATCGAGCAGCGTGCGGACGAGTTCGGCAGGGCTCGCGGTTTTGATCATATCGCGCCAGCGGGCAAAATCACGCATCAGCGCGAGCAGCGTGCCGCGGGCACGCGCGGGCAGCTCATCGGTATCGACGATCTCGATTGCAGCAAGGCTGAGGGGAATGCTGCGGGCGCGGGCATGGCGGTGGAGTTTTTCCAAGGTCTTGTCCCCCAAACCGCGCTTGGGGGCATTAAATATCCGCTCGAACGCGAGGTCGTCCGCTGGCTGAGCGATGATGCGCAAGTAAGCCAGGGCATCACGCACTTCCGCCCGTTCATAAAATCGGAAACCACCGATAATCCGATAGTTAAGCCCGATAGTTATGAAACGATCTTCAAATTCTCGGGTTTGGAACTGCGCGCGCACCAGAATGGCCACCTGTTCAAGCCGCGCACCCTCGCGCTCAAGCCGTTCGATCTCCTCGGCCACCCGGCGCGCTTCTTCTGGCCCATCCCAAACGCCGATAACCCGCACTTTGTCGCCGCCATTTGCCGCGGTCCACAGAGTCTTGCCAAGCCGCTCGTTGTTGACCCCTATCAAGCCGGAAGCTGCGGCGAGAATATCAGGCGTGGAGCGATAATTCTGCTCAAGCCGGATTACCTTCGTGCCGGGAAAATCTTTTTCAAACTTGAGGATATTAGCGACTTCTGCGCCGCGCCATGAATAGATTGACTGGTCATCATCGCCAACAACGCAAATATTCTTGCGCACCTGCGCGATCAGGCGAAGCCACAGGTACTGCACCTGATTGGTATCCTGATATTCATCGACCATCACGTATTTGAAGCGCTGTTGATACTGTTCAAGAATCTCGCGGTGGCCGCGCAGCACGTTGAGCATGTGTAGCAAAAGGTCACCAAAATCGCAGGCGTTGAGCGCCTTCAGCCGGTCTTGATAGAGCCGGTAAAACTGCTGGCCTTTGCCGTTGGCATAGGACTCATTCTCCGCCGCATCGAGATCACCGGGGCTGAGCCCACGGTTTTTCCAGCGATCGATGCACGATGCCAGTTGCCGTGCAGGCCAGCGTTTGTCATCTATCCCCTCGGCTTGAATGAGCTGCTTGAGCAGACGTATTTGGTCGTCTGTGTCGATGATCGTAAAGTTCGATTGCAGACCCACCAGTTCGGCATGGCGGCGCAGCATTTTTGCGGCAATCGCATGGAAGGTTCCGAGCCACGGCATTCCTTCCACCGCTGGGCCGATCAAATTGCCAACGCGCGCGCGCATTTCGCGCGCCGCCTTGTTGGTGAAGGTGACGCAGAGGATCTCACTCGGCCAGGCGAGGCGCATGCGCACCAGATGCGCGAGCCGCGCGGTGAGCGCTGCGGTTTTCCCCGTGCCCGCGCCTGCAAGCATCAGCACCGGGCCTTCGGTGGTCAGCACAGCTTCACGCTGCGGCGCATTAAACTGGGCGAGAAGCGGATCGCCGGTTAGGTCTTGGGTTTCGGGCATCCGTGAACAGCTAGGGAACATCGGCGGCCCGCGCAAGCCGGTGCGGTGCGGGAGTGCAGGTTTGATAGCATGTATCGACAAGGTTTTTCCGTGGCCGTTACAAGTGGCATGGCGGGGTCGCCAATCGCTAAACATCATTGCATTCTGCAACTGGGATGAACGGGCAAGACCGGCCCGGTTCATTCAGCAAGCCTATAGGCGATCAGGCCAAGCCTAATGTGGCAAGCCCGCCAAGGGTCGCAGGATAATTCTTTATTCGTTTTGTCCAAAGTTTAGGGTCAGGGCGTCGGGGCAACTCGGCGCCCTTTCTCCTCACTGATTTGACGGGCTGATTTGACAGTGGGGAAGAACGCTGTGATTTGCTTGGAAATGAACCCGATCCGCGCCCATTCCCGCGTTCTGCTTGCCGCGCTGGTAGGTACGGCGGTCGAATTTTACGATTTCTATATTTACGCGACGGCGGCGGCGCTGGTTATTGGGCCGTTGTACTTTCCAGCCGAATCGCAAGCCGCACAGACGATGTTTGCTTTTATGAGCTTCGGGCTAGCCTTTCTGGCCCGGCCAGTGGGCGCGATTGCCTTTGGCCATTTCGGTGACAAGGTTGGTCGCAAGTCAACGCTTGTGGCGTCCTTGCTGATGATGGGCACA
>JAYVNC010000367.1:0-2540 GCA_043758655.1 Novosphingobium sp. | reverse complement strand
AGACGGCAGCACAACCCGATGCCGGGCATGGAAAGCACGGCCATCAACAAGGGCTTGGTTGTAGACATCCTGCATTCTCGCGAAGTCATCGGGATGTGTTCTTTCACCCCAGACGTTGCGCACCATCTCAGCCGCTGACGCGTCAATATCAAGTATGCGGCACGCATGCTCATTCCATTCAACCTGACCGGTATCAAGGTCTTGAGTCCAAGTTCCAATTTCGGCGCAATCGAGGGCAAGACGCAGACTTTCTTCACGATCGCGCAAGGTATCCTCAAGCGCCTGCCGTTCCGAAAAGTCATAAAAATGGCAGACCAAGCCGAAGCGACCGTCGGTCATGGTGATGCGTTCGACCTTCCAGTCGTAGGCCTCGACCACGTCAATATTTCCGCGCTGTTCAACCGTATTTTCTGATCTGAAGACCTCACCTGTTTCAAGCGTTTTTCGGAAGTGGCCAATGACTTCACAGGCGAATGGCTCTGGCCACAGCACGCGCATAATTTCGCCCAGATCGCGGCCAATCAGCGGCTCAACAGTGTCGAAGGCTTTGCGTGCGCCTATTCCCACATGGATCAGACGAAAATCGGCATCAATTACATAGACGCCGAACGGCGACGTTTCGACCAGATCCCGGAAAATTGACTGTGCAGCGTTGAACGATGTTTCCAGCCGCCGCTCCACCCCGCGATCACGGTAAATAACCGACAATGCAGCAAGCTTACCTTCCTCATTTTGAATCGGGCAAACCGTCAATACGACATCTATTGGCGTGCCATCACGGCGCATCCGCACGGCTTCGTGGTGCGAAACGCCGCCGCTGTGCCGATCCGGATCGTAGGCTTTAAAATCGCCCTGCGCTTCGGCAGAAAACAGCGTATTCTTGATAGATCTGCCGATCATCTCGGCGGCGGTATAGCCAAACATTGCTTCGGCCCCGGCGCTCCAGCCCAGAACGATTCCATCGGGCGTAAGCGTGGTGATGGCATCAGCGGAAGACAGCAGAATAGCATCAAGCTGACCGCCACGCCGCCCAATCTCGGTCGGTGCGCGCGCCGGATCCTGCCTGTCTGTCGCCATAGATAAGGACCATAGGCCAGCGAAATTGCCTTCGCAACTGAGCGTTACGTCTCGCGCAGTCGAAGTGCCGGCGTGGTTCTGTGTCACCCTCAGTAAAGTTTAACCTCGATCAACAGCGGGCCGCTGGAACTAATCGAATTAACCATCGCCTTCGCGAAGTCTTCAGCCGTTTCCACCCGCACTGAGGGAACGCCCATGGACTTGGCCATGGCGCGCCAGTCAATCGTGGGGTTATCAATGTCGATCATCGAAAGCGCGCGCGGCCCGATGGTGGAGCCTGCCCCCATGTTGGTATATTCGGCCTTGAGGATGTTGTAGGTGTTATTGGCGAAGATGATCGTCGTCACCGGCAGTTGCTCGCGCGCTTGGGTCCACAGCGATTGGATCGTGTACATCGCGCTGCCATCGCCGACCATGCAGATGGTCCGCCGGTCGGGGCAGGCGAGCGCAGCACCGGTCGCCACCGGGGTGCTATAACCGATTGAGCCGCCCATGTTTTGGATCATGTCATGCGGGGGGGCACCGGCGGTCAGCCCCATCGATTCGCGCCCGGTGGTGAGCGATTCATCGACGACAATCGCGCCTTCGGGGATCGCGTAGGAAAGCGCGTGGGCAATGGAGATCGGGTTGAGAGCGCCGGTGGGCATCGGCATGTTGGAAAGCTGCTGGATGGCGGGAGCCGTGTGCCGCGCCCCCAGCGCAGCAACGAGCATTTCCAAACCGGCTACGCTGTCCTCATCCTTGGCGACCAGTTCGTGCACCTGACAGCCCACCGGCTTGAGCAGGCTGGGGTGGTCCGGATAGGCGAAAAATGCCACCGGCTCGGCGGTTTCCACGGTGATAATGTGCTTGAAGCCGTCAAGGAACGCCATCGCCTGCGGAACGGCATAGGGGATGCGTTCGAGCGGCACCCGCCCTGCCCCGCGCTCGATCCGCGCGCTGAAGAACTGGACGGCGATGCGGCAGCCGGTTTTGGCGGCGATGCGCCCGGCAAGATCGAGCGCAGGGCCTCGCGTCGCCTTATTGCCGAGGATGATGAGGGTCGGCTCGCCTGAGAGCAAAACATGCGCAATCGGATCAACCCGGGCTATATCGGGGGTGACCGGTGCGACGGCGATTTTGGGCTGGCGGACCAGATCACCCGTCTCACCCCAGCTAACGTCACCGGGCAGGATCAGCGCCGCGATCTTCGCCGGATGTTCATTGGCTTGCGCTACAGCCGATGCCGTATCGGCCGCAATCGTGTGTGATCCGTCCGCGCGCCGCACCCAATGGCACAACGGCCGGGCCAGCGCCTCAATATCAGTCGCCAGCGGCGGATTGTATTTCAGGTGACTTTCAGAATGCTCGCCGATGATGTTGACCATCCCGCTGCTGGCGCGGCGGGCATTGTGGATATTCGCCAGACCATTCGCGAGCCCCGGCCCCAGATGGAGCAGCGTTGACGCGGGCTTGTCCATCAT
>JAYVNC010000366.1:0-2542 GCA_043758655.1 Novosphingobium sp. | reverse complement strand
GCTGCGCTGGGCAATGTGCTGTCCGGCTTTCCCCATGCGTCAAAGCCCAATGAGGCGACAACCGAAAGCGATTTCGTTTGGCCGGTGCTTAGCTTGCTGGGCTGGGGCGATTACCTGACCCAGCAAAACCTTTCGGCAACCGGGCGCGTGGACGTTCCGGACGGCCTGCTTTTCATTGATACCAATGCTAAAACAAAGGCGAACGAACACCCCGAAGAATGGCGACGATATCAGTTTGGCGCAGCGATCATTGAAAGCAAGCGTTGGGGCCGCGCGCTGGACCGGGCAGAGGGCCGCAAGGGGGATGACAAGGATACGCCCTCAACCCAGCTCTTGCGCTACATGCGACGCAGTGATGACCTAACCAACGGCGATTTGCGCTGGGGGCTGCTGACCAACGGGGCCAAGTGGCGGCTCTATTTTTCCGGCGCGCGCTCCACGATTGATGATTATCTGGAATTGGACTTTGCCCGAATAATGGGCCTTGATCCTGACCTGCTCGATACCGGCATAACCGATGGCGACCGCGATCATTGGCTGGCTGTTTTTGCAGCCATGTTCAGCCGCACCGCGTTTGAACGGGCTAGCGCCAAGGCCCCCAGCTTCCACGATAGGGCAAGAGCCGAAGCCGCGTTCTACGAAGAGCGCGTTGCCAAGAACCTGTCAGACCTTGTGTTCAACCGGCTCTATCCGGCGCTGGGCAAAGCGGTTGCGAATGCCGCCCCAGCCGCAACCCCGCTGGACGATATCCGGCAGGCAACATTGATCCTGCTTTATCGCCTGCTGTTCGTGCTCTATGCCGAAGACCGGGGGCTGCTCCCGGTCAAAGACCATCGCTTTGATGATTACGCACTGCGCGTGGCGCGGCTGGACGTTGGCAGGCGCAAGGATGCCGGGGATGCGTTTTCCGGCATTGCCACAAACTATTGGAACCGATTCGCCAACCTTGCCGTGATGATCGACAAGGGCGACCCTTCCGTTGGCCTGCCGCCCTATAATGGCGGCCTGTTCAATGGTGAAAACACTCCGTTGCTCAATACCATCGCATTGGGGGATGCGGTGATGGCCGAGGCGCTGGATATCCTGTCATTCGAGCAACAGGGCGGGATGCGCCGCTATATCAATTATCGCGATCTATCGGTGCAGCAACTCGGTTCAATCTATGAGCGGCTGCTGGAATTTGAACTGGTGCGCGATGAAGCGGGCGAAGTTGACGTGCGGCCCAATCTGTTCGCGCGCAAGAATTCGGGCAGCTATTACACCCCCGATGACCTTGTGCTGTTGATCCTGGATGAAACGCTTGCCCCGCTCATTCAGGACGCAATGGACGCTTTCGCCTTGGCTCTGGCCAGCCGCGATCCAAAGCATGACGAAGATCGGCAACTGTTTGAGCTGCAAAAGGCTGACCCGGCCAAGGCCATTATCCGCCTGCGCATTTGTGACCCTGCGATGGGCAGCGGGCACTTTCTGGTCAGCTTGGTTGACCGGCTGACCAATCACACATTGGACGTGGTTGCCGAAGCGGCGGCGCTGGTGCGCGATGAAACCGGGCTGGACTACGAAAGCCCGGTTGCCGAAGAAATCCGCAAGGTGCGCGGCACCATTCGCAGCAATGCGCAGGAAGCCAAATGGGCGGTCAGCGAAGAACAACTGGATGATCCCCAACTGGTCAAGCGCATGGTTCTGAAACGCTGCGTCTATGGGGCGGACAAGAACCCTATGGCGGTCGAGCTGGCCAAGGTGGCGCTATGGCTGCACACCTTCACCGTTGGCGCGCCGCTGTCATTCATCGATCATCACCTTGCGGCTGGGGACAGCCTGTTTGGCCTTTGGGTGCGCGATGCCATAGATAAGGCAGGCAAGGGCGGCGAACTGTTCCTGCACGAACCGCTGCAACAGGCCCAAACCCAAGCCGTGGTGATGCGCACGATAGAGGCGCTAACCGATGCCGAAGTGGCAGAGGCGCACCGCAGCGCGGAAATGTGGCACGGGGTGGAAGCGCAGATTGGGCCGCTCAATGGCTTTGTGAGCTTCATGCACGCGCTCGATTGGCTGGACCTGCCCAAGGCCGACAAGCCGCTGGTGACGCTGTGGCTGGACGGCATGTTTGGCGAACCTATCCCGATTGCGCGCGGCAAGAAGGCTCCCGACACCGGAAAGGCCCGCGCCAATGAAGTCGAACGCTTCACCGCGATCTGGCAGGCGGCACGCGATCTGATCGATGAAGAGCGGTTCCTGAACTGGCAGATTACCTTCCCCGGTGTTTGGGAGAATTGGGCCAGCGCGGCGCGTGAAGGTGGCTTTGATGCGGTAGTGGGCAATCCGCCGTGGGACCGTATCAAGCTGCAACAGGTGGAATGGTTTGCCGCGCGAAGGCCGGAAATTGCCAAGGCGCAGCGCGCGTCTGACCGGGGAAAAATGATCAAGGCGCTGAATGCGGCTGGCGACCCACTGTTTACCGATTATGAAAAGGCAGACCGGCGCGCGGCGGATACCCTGCGCATTGCCCGCAAGTCTGGCCATTTCCCCTTGCTAAGCCGGG
>JAYVNC010000365.1:0-8013 GCA_043758655.1 Novosphingobium sp. | reverse complement strand
ACGTCAACAAGATCCTGAAGATGCATCAGGAGATGGAACGCGCGATGAAGCAGATCAAGAAAATGGGCGGGATTGGCGCGCTCGGCAAGCTGTTCGGCGGTGGCGGTCAAGGCGGCAGCATGGGCGGTATGGCAGGCGGCGGTACTGGCCTTCCAGGGCTCGGCGGTATGGGGGGCGGCATGGGGGGGGGGCCTTCCATCAAACCTCAACAATCTTCTCAAGAAGTAATTTCAAATCAATTCAGTTAAAATCATCGAAAGGTAATTCAAATGTCTGTTTCTCTTCGTCTTTCACGCGGTGGCTCCAAGAAGCGCCCGTATTACAAAGTTGTCGTCGCCAACAGCCGCGCGCCGCGCGACGGCAAGTATCTTGAGCAGGTCGGTACCTACAACCCGCTGCTCGCCAAGGATGATACCAACCGCGTTCGCTTGATCGAAGATCGCGTGAACTACTGGCTTGGCGTTGGCGCGCAGCCAACCGACCGTGTTGCCCGTATGCTCGACAAGGCCGGGATCAAGGAACGCGCCGCGACCAACAACCCGAACAAGGCAGAACCTGGCAAGAAGGCCATGGAACGCGCTGAAGACAAGGCCAAGAAAGCTGAAGAAGCAGCTGAGGCCGCTGCTGCTGCCGCCGCTCCTCCCAAGGTTGAGGAAGTAGTTGAAGCGCCGGTTGAAGAAGTAGTGGCTGAAGCAGCCCCTGAAGCCGAACCCGCCGCAACACCAGCTGAAGTTCCAGCCGAAGCACCGGCCGAAGCGCCCGTTGAAGAGCCAGCCGAAGCCCCTGCGGTCGAAGCTCCTGCCGAGGTTCCGGCTGAAACTCCAGTTGAAGCACCAGCCGAAACACCTGCGGAAGTACCCGCGGAAGCTCCCGCTGCAGAAGCTGCTCCAGAAGCCGGAGAAGTCAATGTCGCCACACCTGATTCGGACGCAGGCGACACCCCCGCTGCCCCAACCGGCGAAAGCGCTCAAGAAGCGGCTGAGGGCTGAGTCTTGGACAACAGAGGCCCCGTCACGCTGGCCGCCATCATCGGTGCGCACGGCGTGGCGGGCGACGTCCGGCTCAAGCTGTTTGGCGAAGGTGTGGCCTCGATCAAGGCGCACAAGGCGTTCAATAACGGCGCACTAACGGTTCAAACACTGCGCGATGACGGCAAAGGCGGCGCCGTCGCGCGCTTCGCCGAGGTGACCGACCGCAACGCTGCGGAGGCGCTTCGCGGAACCACGCTCACCGTCCCGCGCGAAGCCCTGCCGCCGCTCGGCGATGGCGAATATTACCACGCCGATCTGCTCGGGCTGGCGGCTTTCTCCACCGATGGCGAAGCGCTCGGCAAATGCGTAGCGATTGATAATTACGGCGCAGGCGATGTCATCGAAATTGAGCGTCCAGATGGCAAGCGCTTCATGGTGCCGATGCGCGTGGAAGCCGTGCCGGAATGGGATGCGACGCGGCTGGTAATCAATTCAGCTTTCGCGACTGATTGACCAGCTTCGCCAGCTCCCCCGCAAATTGCTTCAATTCAAAATTCTGCGGATCGTCGTGCGCGTCCTTTATTCCGGCATCGACGGTGTTGTGCTGCGCCGGGATCAGCCAGTGCCCAGCGCGCGCGCTGACATAGACATAGAGCGCCGCGAGCATCCGGTACTGTGCCTTTGAAAAGCCCGGCACCGGTCCTTCGGTCTGGCCCCGGCTGGTCGCGCCGGGGAGGAACCTGCGCGGCTGTACGGTTTCGATATGGACAAACCGCCCGCGCGCCGTGGGGCCGACAACGCGGCTCTCCAGCTTGGTCGCACGCCACGGTTCGGCGAATTCGTGACCCGGCCAGATTTGCCCGTACCGACTGAGGAAAATGTGCGCGACCGGCTCGGTGCTGAATGTCTTGTCAGCATAGGAGGTGAACGAGTTGATCTTCCAGTCGTTGTCGAGATCCTTTGGGAAGGGCTCGTTACCGAGGAACGGTTCGCTGGTATCGTGAATGACGAAATAGGCGAGCGGCACCCCGGCTTCGGTGTTTGACACCGGATCATTGGCATGAAGCACGGCGTAATCACGGTAGGGCTGGGGGAAGGCGTCAATCGCCGCCTGCTTTGATGCGGGCGAGGGCGCGCCGCCGTTTGCCATCAGTTCGCGGATGACTTGCGGGATGGGCTGCGGCTCCTTTTCACCGAGTAGCTTGACCTTGCGCAGCAGGCAGGTGGCTTGCTCAAGCGGGGTTCCGGCGAAGGTGAGCGTGTCGCGATCAAACCGGCATTCGCCGATTTCCTCGGCCAGCGCCGGAGTGGCCAGCAATGCGACACAGAACGCGGCGATTAATCTCGGTAAAATCATTTGACGGCCCCGAAAGTGAAGTATATACACGATGTATATACGGAGGCTACCATGGAAGATACATCATCGAACCGCGTTGGCGAGGCGCGCACCACGTTCAATCTGGATGGGGCAGGTGGCGATTTGCGTGGTGCATTGGGCATGGCTTCTAATCTCCACTCGGCATCAGTGAAGCACTATCGCGCCAAGGTATTCAAGTCAGGAAATTCGCTGGCGGTTCGCATCCCTGTTGGCACAACGCTTGAAGCTGGGATGGAAATGGATCTGACGGTCAAGGATGGCGCATATCTCTCGCTCGCACCCGTCGATCGGCCCAAGCGCAAATTCAACATCGCTAAAGTGGCGGGTTCGGCGAAGAGCCTGAACTATATCGACAGGGGTGATCGGTCATTCGAGGAGCGCCCCTCTGTGAACGACGTTCGAGCGACCAAGTGAAGTATCTGCTCGATACCAACATCATTGTCGCGCTGACGGAGTACGAAAATGAGCAGGTCATCCGCCGCGCGGCAGAGTGCGACGCTGGCGACATGGTTACCTCGTCCATTGCTTTGGCCGAAGTGGCATTTGGTTCAGAGCGCGGCGATCCGCCGACGATGGAACTGCTCCGGGATTTTCTCGAAGAGGTTCCCGTGCTTGATTTCGATTACAAGGCGGCCCTTGCCTACGCATCGTTGCCCTTCAAACGCGCCAGCTTTGATCGCCTGATCGCAGCACACGCCCTTTCGCACGGTTTGATCGTGGTGACAGGCGATGCGAAGGACTTTGCCGATGTGCCGGGGCTGGTGGTTGAGAATTGGACTATATGATAGTTTTTTTCACTATTTTTGTAGTCATAATTTTCGTCCTGTACGGCTGCATTCCATTTATAGCGACCTTGTTCTTGGCTCGAATACGGCCATCGACATCCGCAAGGAATCTACTCCGTTTTTCCATTTTCCTCATGCCTGCATTGACCGTAGTCCTGATTATCGCTTTAGGCGCTGTCTTAGTTGTTAGTGAGTTTGGTCGGTTGGACACACTTGATGATGCACCGCAGCGAGCATTTTTCGTTCTTTCGTTTTTCGGAGTTATCACAAGCGCGGTCGGGTTGCCGTTTGGCTTCACTGCTGGAAAGTTGGCTTTGAAGATTGTCTCTCCCAAATGACCTTCCACGCCACCATCCTCACCCTCTACCCTGAGATGTTCCCCGGGCCGCTGGGCGTCAGCCTTGCTGGGCGGGCGCGGGAGGAAGGGCGGTGGTCTTTGGATACCGTGCAGATCCGCGATTTTGCCATTGATAAGCACCGCACGGTTGATGACACGCCTGCTGGCGGCGGTGCCGGGATGGTGCTGCGGGCGGATGTGCTCGCGGCGGCGGTGGATTTTGCTGTCGGGCGATACGTTGCTCCCCTACCCTTCAGGGGAGGGGTTGGGGGTGGGGTCTCTCCGCTGGACGCAACGTTTGACCCGGCGGATAGACCCCACCCCAACCCCTCCCCTGAAGAGGAGGGGCTTAAGATCCCTATCCTTGCCATGACCCCTCGCGGAGCACCCCTCACCCAAGCCCGCGTTCGCGAACTCGCCTCTGGCCCCGGTGTCATTATCCTGTGCGGCCGGTTCGAAGGTTTTGACGAACGCATATTCGCCGCGTGCAACGTCGAGGAAGTCTCCATCGGTGACATCGTCCTGTCGGGCGGAGAGCCTGCCGCGCTGATGCTTCTCGACGCTTGCATTCGACTGCTTCCCGGCGTAATGGGCGCGGCTTCGAGTGGGGCCGAGGAATCGTTTGAGAACGATTTGCTCGAATATCCGCACTACACCCGGCCCGCAATGTGGGAAGGGCGCACGATCCCTGAAGTGCTGCGATCGGGGGATCATGCGAAGATCGCGGCTTGGCGAAAGTCACAGTCCGAGATTGACACACGGTTACGCAGACCGGACCTTTGGGAGCGTCATTCTGGCGCTCGGGTCTCGTCTGCCTCTGGCGCGCGGTATGAAGATGAGGACCAGGGTCAATGAACCTGATTCAGACGATTGAAGCCGAAGAAATTGCCAAAGCGGCAAAGGTTATCCCAGAATTCCGTCCCGGTGACACCCTGCGCGTTGGCGTGAAGGTTATCGAAGGCGAACGCACCCGTGTGCAGGCCTATGAAGGCGTGTGCATCGCGCGTTCAAATAAGGGCATCAGCTCAAACTTCACCGTGCGCAAGATGAGCTTTGGCGAAGGCGTTGAACGCGTTTTCCCGCTCTATTCGCCCAATATCGATTCGATCACCGTGGTCCGCCGCGGTGTCGTGCGGCGTGCGAAGCTTTATTATCTGCGCGGCCGCACCGGGAAGCGCGCGCGTATTGCCGAGCGCAAGGTTACCCGCACCGAAGGTTAATCTTTCGGCCAAGCGACTGCGAAATATAGTAAAAAGGCGCTCAGGCTTTGGCTTGGGCGCCTTTTTCTTTGTCTGGCGCGTAGAAAGCGCTTAGGTGTATTGCAATCGCGATACACTGTGATAATCATTACAACTGAAACGACCTTGAAACCGGGGCGGGGGCAACATGAAGACTGATACGACACTGCAGGCAGCGGATCATAACGTGCATCTTGCGCCGGTGCGCGGGCGTGACCGGATTGATGTCTTGGATATTATCCGCGGCATCGCCATTCTCGGCATATTCTACATGAATATCCCTTTCATGGCGGGGCCATCGTTCGCGGGGTTTTTTGCTGACGTTCGGGTAATGGGCTGGTCTCCAGCAGATCAAACCGTGTGGACGATCATCCTGACAACGTGGGAAGGCACCCAGCGCGGGATGCTCGAATTCCTGTTTGGAGCAGGCCTGATGGTCACCGCCGCGCGCGCGATGCAGCCCGATGGCCCAGTTGCGATCGCCGACCTTTATATCCGCCGCAACCTGTGGCTGCTGTTTTTCGGCCTGTTCGATATCTATGCGCTGATCTGGCCGGGCGATATTCTGCATGTCTATGCGCTGTGCGCCTTGGCGCTGTTCCCGTTCCGGCGGATGCGGCCGCGCTGGCTGATCACAATCGGCCTGGTCTTTGCTACTGTCGGTCTGATTGGCGGCGGCGTCCAATATGCCAAGCGGGCTTCGCTTCAGTCCACCTATCTGGTGGCAGAAGCCAAGCAAAAACAAGGCAAAGTTCTGACCAAGGACGAAGCCAAGGCGAGCGCCGAATGGAAAAAGATTGAGAAGAAGATTGCCACTGTCGATCCCGAGATTAAGCCGCACATTGCCGAAGAAACCAAGGCACGGAACGGCAGTTTTGTGGATTACGCCGGGTTCATGTGGAACACCTATTCGTATATAATTCAGCAGGGCGGACTGATGTTTGGCATTGCCGAAGCGTTCAGCGCGATGCTGATCGGCATTGCTCTGTGGAAGTTCGGTTTCATCCAAGGCAAGCGAACGACGCGCGAATATCTGTTCGTGTTGGTGATTGGTTACGGCCTTGGCATGGGTGCCCGCTATATCGGCGCGCTTGAGTGGATGACCTTCCGGCCGATTCCTAAGACGTTTTGGTTCACCAACGAATATTCACGGTTGGCGGTTAGCATTGGCCATATTGCCGCGATAAATCTGTTGATCCGTGGCGGGTTTGGTCGCGGGCTTCTGGCACCGTTCAAGGCAGCGGGGCAGATGGCGTTTTCGCTCTATTTCATGGAGCAGATCATTGGGCTCTACGTGATGTTCTCGCCAATCGGGCTGCACCTGCCCGGTGCGCAGGGCTGGGCACATCTGGCCTTGCAAGCAACGATTGTCGTCGCGATCCTGCTGGTGTTTGCCAATATGTGGATGCGCTTTTTCGTTTCAGGGCCGTTCGAATGGATTTGGCGCAGCTTGGCTTATGGTGAGCGCCAGCCGTTCAGGCGGGTGGGAGCGGCGCGAACTGAGGTTTTGGCCACGTGAGATTTGAGTCTGATTCAGCCGCACTAAATCAGACTCAAATGTTGACATACCCGCCCCCCACCGCGAAGGCGCTCGCGGTTTAGTGTAAGGGTGGAAAAATGGGTTACCGGGTAGTTGTTGTCGGCGCGACGGGGAACGTCGGGCGCGAGATGTTGAACATCCTTGCCGAGCGCGAGTTTCCAATTGACGAGATCGCAGCTGTCGCCAGCCCGCGCAGCCACGGCTCTCAGGTCGAATTCGGTGACAGCGGGCGTATGCTCAAAGTCCACAACATCGAGAATTTTGATTTCACCGGATGGGATATGGCGCTGTTTGCCGCCGGTTCCGGCCCGACCAAGATCCACGCCCCGCGCGCGGCGGCGGCTGGCTGCGTGGTGATCGATAACTCGTCGCTTTACCGCATGGACCCCGATGTGCCGCTGGTTGTTCCCGAGGTAAACCCGGATGCGATCGATGGGTACAAGGCCAAGAACATCATCGCCAACCCCAACTGTTCCACCGCGCAGATGGTCGTGGTGCTCAAGCCGCTCCACGATGCCGCGAAGATTAAGCGCGTGGTCGTGTCCACCTATCAGTCGGTCTCGGGTGCCGGCAAAGAGGGCATGGACGAGCTGTTCGAGCAGAGCCGCAACATCTTTGTTGGCGATCCCGCCGTGGCGCGCAAGTTCACCAAGCAGATCGCCTTCAACGTGATCCCGCACATCGATGATTTCCTTGATGATGGCTATACCAAGGAAGAATGGAAGATGGTGGTTGAGACCAAGAAGATCCTTGATCCCAAGATCAAGATCACCGCAACCTGCGTGCGGGTGCCGGTGTTCGTCGGCCATTCCGAAGCGATCAACATCGAGTTTGAGAACGAAATTTCGGCCACCGAAGTTCAGGAACTGCTGCGCGAGGCCCCCGGCATCATGCTCATCGATAAGCGCGAAGACGGTGGCTATGTGACCCCGGTGGAATGCGTCGGTGACTACGCGACATTCGTAAGCCGCGTGCGTGAGGACATCACGGTTGAGAATGGCATCGCGCTGTGGTGCGTGTCCGACAACCTGCGCAAGGGCGCAGCACTCAACGCGGTGCAGATTGCGGAACTGCTGGGGCGGCGGCATTTGAAGAAGGGGTGAGGGGTGACGATCATCCCTTATGCCCAACGCGGGATTCTGATTACAATCGCTATCAGCTCAGCGCTGAGTATCTGGGGTGCGATCTACCCTCAAAACACGTGGTTGCAGGTTGGGCCGGTGCTGCTGGCGCTACCGCTGGTTGTTTGGCTGCTCAGGCGATGGCCGCTTAGCAATACGGCCGCCGGATGTCTTGCGTCCTTTATCCTGCTGCATCTGTTAGCAGCGTGCTGGTCCTACAGTTTTGTTCCTTACGATGCATGGGGGAATGCGATTTCAGGTTGCAGCATTGATGCCGTGTTTGGCTTTCAGCGCAATATGTTCGACCGACTGGTGCATCTGCTGTTCGGAATGCTGATGATATGTCCGATATCGGAAATCGCCATGCGTTATGCGCACGCGAGCAAAGGTTTTGCTCTGACATTCGCCGTGCTCTTCGTTTTCGCCTTCAGTTCGATCTACGAAATCTTCGAATGGTCGCTGACGATGACCCTCTCACCCGCCGACGCGGGAGCCTATAATGGCGAGCAGGGCGATCCTTTTGACAGCCAGAAGGATATGCTTATGGCCACCTCTAAAAATAGTGCTTTCCCCGGCGGTGCAAAACTGATTCAGTCAGGCTGAGGCGTCGGCGGGAGCATGTCATGGGTCAGTCTGGTTTTTT
>JAYVNC010000364.1:0-2561 GCA_043758655.1 Novosphingobium sp. | reverse complement strand
CACCCGCCCGCGCAACTGGTGCAGCTGGGCAAGGCCGAAACGCTCAGCCTGTTCGATAACCATCAGTGTCGAATTCGGCACATCAACGCCGACTTCGATCACTGTGGTTGCGACCAGCAGCTTGGCCTCACCGAGCACGAACCGCTCCATCGCGGCATCTTTCACTTCCGGTCGAAGCTGGCCGTGGACAAGCGCCACCGTTTCACCAAAGCGCAGCTTCAACTCGGCATAGCGCGCCTCGGCAGCGGCGATGTCCTCGGTTTCCAGCTCGCGCACCATCGGACAGACCCAATAGGCTTGCTGGCCGCCTTCCAGATGCCTGCCAACCGCACTAACCACGTCAGCCATTCGCTCAACTGTAACCACCCGGGTATCAATCGCCTGCCTGCCCGGCGGCATTTCATCGAGCCGGCTAACGTCCATCTCGCCGTATTGAGCCAGAGTGAGCGTACGCGGTATCGGCGTCGCAGTCATCGCCACACAATGAGGCGTGCGCTTGCCCTTTTGCGTCAGCATCAACCGCTGGCCGACACCGAAGCGGTGCTGCTCATCAATCACCGCCAGCGCGAGATTCTTGTAGGCGACTGAATCCTGAAAGATCGCATGGGTACCGATACAAATCTGGATTGAGCCATCGAGTAGCCCCATCAGGATTGATTCGCGTGCCCTACCCTTGTCTCGCCCGGTCAGCAGGGCGATGTTGACGCCGGTTCCCGCCAACATATTTGAGAGTGTTGCATAATGCTGACGGGCAAGAATTTCGGTCGGCGCGAGCAGCGCCGCTTGCGCCCCAGCCTCCACCGCGATCAGCATAGCTTCCAGCGCCACTACGGTTTTGCCCGAACCGACATCGCCTTGCAGCAGCCGCAGCATCGGCGCCCCTTGCGCAAGATCGCCTTCGATCTCGGCAATCGTACGCCGCTGTGCTCCGGTAAGCGCAAACGGCAGGCTCAGCTTAGCCCGCAAACGCCCATCGCCTTGCAATGGCAATCCAACCTTGGCACGGTTGGCATTGCGCACCAGCATCAGCGCAAGGCTATTCGCCAGCAATTCGTCATAGGCCAACCGGTCCCTCGTCGGGGCATGTTCGCCCTTGTGCGCCAAGATCATCGCATCGCGCCACTGCGGCCACTGCATTTTGTCGAATAGGCTCGGCTCGATCCATTCAGACAGTTCGGGCAGAAATCCCAGCGACTGCTGCACCAGCGCCGCCAAGCGCCCCTGTGTCATTCCATCCGACAGCGCATAAATTGGCTCACACAAAGCGCCCAGCATATCGCCGCCCGCATCGCTCACGTGATCGGGGTGAACAATCTGCAACATCTGCCCATATTGATCGAGCCGCCCGGCGATCCATTTTCTCTCACCGAGCGGCAATTGCTTCTTCGCCCAGCCGGTGTTGCGGCCGAAATAGGTAATCGCGCAGATATTGCCGGGGCCATCCGATGCCAGCACCCGAAACGGCCCGCGCCCTGATGTGCCGCGATATTCAATCGGGGTGAGCGCAATGATCACGTTTTCGCCTACACTCGCTTCGTCGAGATCAGCGACCGCGCGGCGCTGCACAAAACGTTCCGGCAGGTGATAGGCGAGATCCTTTACTCGGGTGAGCGACAGCCTCTCCAGCGGGCGTGACAGATTCGGGCCGACGCCCTTGAGGCTTTGCGTTTCGACGAACAGCGAGTTGAGACGATCAGGGCGCATGGCAGCCTGTGATAACCAGTTGGGGGAATGCGACAAGAGGCGGGAACAAAGCTGCCGTTCATGCTTTTACAATGTGGGACAAACACAGGCCCCAGACCACCAAACTGGAGACGATTTATCATGAAACCCGAGGAATTTACCGACGCTATTGCCCTGCTGAAGGCAGATCATCGCAAGGTGGAAAATCTGTTCGCAGACTTTGAGAAAGCCAGTGACGCGGCGCGCAAGCAAATGCTTGCTCAGCAAATTTGCAACGAATTGAAAGTTCACGCGACAATCGAAGAAGAAGTCTTCTACCCAGCTTGCAAGGGCGAGGTAGAGGAAGAAACACTCAGCGAAGCCTATGTTGAGCACGATGGTGCCAAAATTCTTATCAACGACATTCTCGCGAGTTCGCCCGAAGACGAATTCTATGATGCAAAGGTCAAGGTGCTGTCAGAGGACATCAAGCACCACGTCCATGAAGAGGAGATGCCCAGCGATGGACTGTTCGCCCAAGCCCGCAGTTCGGGTGTCGATCTCGTCGCACTGCGCGATCAAATGCTGGCGCGCAAAGAAGAACTGATGCCGCAAGCCGAAGCCAATGCCTTACCTCCAGCCGTCCCTACAGCCATACGGGTGGCCGCTTAAAGTAACGCACTTGCCCGATCCACTGCATCCCGTTAGGCGCACGGGATGCAGCAGGATCGCCTTAAACGTTTGCACTTTCGCGCTTGGCACCGCGGGACGCGTGAAGCCGATTACATGATCGGTTGCTATTTTGATCGCTTCCACGGTGAGTGGGATGAAGCCGCGCTTATTTGGTTTGAAGCGTTGATCGACGAGGAAGATGTAGACATCCTCGGATGGGCGCTTGG
>JAYVNC010000363.1:0-2578 GCA_043758655.1 Novosphingobium sp. | reverse complement strand
TCCATGACCAGCCCGACCAGCTTGGGCATCACAGCGTCGGCACCGTCACCAGCGGCGCGGATTTCAATCGAATCGCCCTTCGCCGCGCCAAGCATCATGAGGCCGAGGATCGAACCGCCATTGGCCTCGTGGCCGTCTTTGTGCACGGTCACGACGATGCACTCAGGCAGTGCGGCAACGAAATTGACGAACTTGGCGCTGGCCCGCGCGTGAAGCCCCCGCTGGTTGACGATTTCGACGTGTTCGATCAGCATTTCGGTCATCAGCAGGCGCCTATCCAAGGAATTCTGAGGCAACAGTGATATAGCTGCGCCCGGCATCGCGCGCAGCGGTAACGGCAGCAGTCACCGACATGGTCTTTCGCGCGCCCGATAGGCGAATGAGCATCGGCAGGTTGATTCCGGCGATCACTTCAACCACTCCAGCCTTCATCAGCGAGATCGCCAGATTGCTGGGGGTGCCGCCGAACAGATCGGTGAGGACGATGGTCCCGCCACCCGAATCAACCGACGTAATCGCGGCGGCAATGTCCTTGCGGCGGCGTTCCATGTCGTCGTTGGGGGCGATGCAAACGGTCGCCACGGCATCCTGCCGCCCGACAACGTGCTGCATCGCGTTGACGAATTCCACCGCAAGATTGCCGTGGGTTACCAGAACCAAACCGATCATAGTGGAGAAACGCTCCGAACTGCCGCGCGATCTGTAAATGGGGTGCGCGCCGAGAAAGTGCCTGTCATCATCGCCTTCATCAGCCCTTGGCTCCTTCGACAAGATCGGCCGCGCGGGAGCCCAAGTTGCGGTGCAGCAATGTGGGCCCAAATCCTTGGCTGCGCAAGGCTGCGGCGATTTGTTCGGCCATGAATACCGACCGGTGACGCCCGCCGGTGCAGCCAAAGGCGATGTGCACATAGGCTTTACCCTGCGCCTCATAACGCGGGATCAGCGTCAGCAACAGGTCGCGAATTTGGGCGAAGGCGGGAGCCCAGGCGATGTCGCTGCGGATGTGATCGCCGACTTCGGCGTCCCTGCCGGTTTGCTCGCGCAACGATGCGATCCAATGCGGATTATCGAGGAACCGCATGTCGAACACCAGATCGGCGACTGGCGGCATCCCGCGCGAAAAGCCGAAGCTAGACACGGTGATCGTGGTTTTCTGAGCGGAATCGCGGGCAAATACTTCGCGCATTTGCTGTGAAAGATCGTTCGCAGTCATGGTGCTGGTGGAAATGACCATGTCCGCCCAGCGCCGCAGCGGCTCGAGAAATTCGCGCTCGGCGGCGATGCCCGAGGCGACCGGCATATCGGCTGCGAGCGGATGGCGGTGGCGGGTTTCGTTATAGCGGCGCTCGAGTTCTTGGCCCGCGCAATCGAGGAACAGCGTGGTCACCGAAAGATCCCCGCGCTCGGTGAACCCCTTCACTGTTTCGATGATTTCGTGCGGGTTGAATCCGCGCGTGCGGGTGTCAAATCCGATGGCGAGTGGCGGGGTTGGTCCGGCGGCGGCTTCGTCTGCTACGCTGACCAGCTGGCCGAGCATGCGGATCGGGAAATTGTCGATGGTTTCCCAGCCCAGATCTTCGAGCACCTTTAGCGCGGTTGTTTTGCCCGCACCGAGCAGGCCGGTGACGAGCAGCACGCGCTGGCGGTTGTCCTGCGACTCATTTGGCGCTGTTGCGGGCATCGGCGGAGGCTTTGCGCCGGGCGCTTTATAAAGTCCACCGCGACTGTGCGGTTCAACCGATCCCGTGGCGTTCAAGTGCCAGTTCGGCACGAAGGCCGAGCACAGTGCTATCGGGAAACAGCCGGATTAGCGGCAGGGTGCAGCCCGCGATTATGCAGATTTCAGCCGCTTCGACGTGGCGCGGGGCATCGTGATCAAGCCGCAGTATGAGCGCCACCGGAACGCGCTCGGCAGTGGCACGCGTGATAATCCCGACGTTGCGCACTTCGATAAGGCCAGCAGTGGCGGGTGGGGGGCTTGCTAGCAGACGGCCACCGAGGGCCGCGATCGCCACGCCATCATCGCCGATCAGCACCGCACCGCGATCGATCAGCGCCAGCGCCAGACTGGTCTTGCCCGCGCCCGGCGGCCCTTCGATCAGCACCCCGCGCCCATTGATAGCAATGCCTGTGGCCTGATGCAGCTTCGTCATGTGCGCGCCGCCGGAAGTTCGAGCGCCAGGCATGCACCCGGCTTGCCATCGCTCCGATCACGCGCGATCAGGCTGCCATCGTGCGCTTCGGCGATGGTGCGGGCGATGGCGAGGCCAAGGCCCGAATGGCTGCCGAAATCCTCAGCCTCAGGGCGCAGCGAGTGGAAGCGTTCGAACACCTTTTCGCGCTCATCAATGGGAATACCCGGCCCGTCGTCGCTCACGCCTACGCGAACCCGCGCATCGCGGCGGTCCAGCGTGATCTCGATATGCCCGCCCGGCGGCGAGAACGAAACCGCGTTGTCGATCAGGTTGTGAAACACGCGTTCAAGCCGCGAGGGATCGCCCGGAACCATGCAGCGTTTGAGCGCAGATTTAAGCTCCACTCGGCAATCGCCATCGGCCCCGCGTTCGGCGCGCTCGTT
>JAYVNC010000362.1:0-2579 GCA_043758655.1 Novosphingobium sp. | reverse complement strand
CACACCCGCTACGATCGGTGCGCCGATACCTACCTCGCCGCCATCACATTCGCGGCAACCTTCCTCTTCTGGCTCAACTAATGAGTCCTGACCCTAGGTCGAAGCGAGAAACGCATCCATTGCGGCGTTGAAAGCTTCGGGCGCTTCCCACGGCACGAAATGCCCGCAGCCATGGACCGGATATATCGTCAGGTTGGGGATGATCGCATCAAGTCCATCGATATTGCACGGCGGCAGCGCCTTGTCATCCATCGCCCAGATCACCAGCGTGGGAATGGTGAGCGGCGGCAGCGGCGGCCCCTGCCAGCCATCGGGAATGCCATAAGGCTCATCGATTGATGGGACGATCACCGGCGAGGCGTGGTACCAGTTGAGCATCGCCATCGCGGCATCACGGTCTTGCCAATCGGTCATTTGCGCATCGCGCACGGCATCCTCAAGCATGCTCGAACGCTCCCATTTCAGGGCCTTGAGCAGCAATCCGCCAAGCCCGTGCGCTTGCACCAGCGCATCGTTGGCGGGATCGCGGAAATCGCGCATGTACTGGCTGGCGGCGCGCTGAACCGGGTCGGTAAACAGCAGCTTCTGGAAGATCGCCGGGTGCGGGGCATTGGCGATTACCGCGCGGGTAACGCGGCCATTCGTTTGGCCCATCAGCGCCACCCCCCAGGCAATCGCGCCGCCCCAATCGTGGCCAATGATCGTGAATTCGGCGATGCCAAGGCTATCTGCCAATTGAAACACATCGCCAATCAGCTTGCCGGGTTCGTACGAGGCGACATCTTGCGGTTTAGATGATCCGCGATAACCCCGCTGATCGGGGGCAATACAGCGGAAACGATCCGAGAAATGCGGGATCTGGTGCCGCCAAGTGCGGTGGCTTTCGGGGAAGCCATGGAGGAACACCAGCGCGGGCGCATCAAGCGGGCCTTCGTCGATATAATCGAGTTCGATACCGCTGGGCAGGGTTATCCGCTTCATTCTCCCGGTGCCTTTGCTTTGATGGCGACCGCATGGACGCGGTTTCCGGGAATGTCACCCAGAGCGGCATTGACCAGTCGCTGGCGTTGCAGCCGCGATTGCCCGGTGAATACGGCGCTCTCAATCTCAACGGTGAAGTGCGATTCGCCGCTGCCATCATCACCGCTGTGGCCGTGGTGACGGGCGGAATCGTTGATCACCGCGAGGCTGCTGGGGGCAAAGGCCTTGTGCAGCAGCGATTCAATTTCAGTAGCGAGCGGTCCAATCATGCTTCCCTTTTAGCGCATCGGGCGGCATGGGGAAGGGTGTGAAGCACGATAGATTTCATGGCCGGGTTGGCGGCTCCGCGCGGAACTGCGATTGGCCGGGTTGCCCTGAGACAGGCGAGTTCCGCGCACCGGGCAGTCAGGCTCCCGGGTTTGATGGACCGGGCGATTACCGCTGGTTCTGCCTCGATCATGTCCGTGATTTCAACGCCGCCTATGATGCCTTCCGCGGCATGACGCCCGAACAAATCTGGGCAGCGCAATCGCCTATCTCGGGCTGGGAGAGCGAAACCCGCGCCTTTCGCCCCACCGCCGGGATTGACGGTGCGCCGCGCTGGGCCGATTTTACCGATCCGCTCGAGGCGATCTCAGGCCGGGCGCGGGCGCGCAAACCGCCGGAGCGCGCCGATGGGCGGCTGGTTATGCCAGACGAGCGCCGCGCGCTTTCGCTGCTGGGTCTCGCAATTAATGCCGAGCGCCGCGATTTGCGCCAGCGCTATTCCGAACTGGTGCGCAAGTATCATCCTGATCGCAACGGCGGTGATCGTAGTTTTGAAACGGCATTGCAGGCGGTGGTTGAGGCCTATCAACTGCTCAGGAAATCGGCGGCGTTCGCCTGATTAAAGCGGCGCTTCGCACAGCGCAGCCAACTGATCGGCGGCGGCATTCCATCCTTGCTCAAAGCCCATTTCGGAATGCTTTTTCGCGGCTTCCTCGGTCCAATGGCGGGAGATAGCCGTGTAACGGGTGCCTTCGCCTTCGGGCTCAATACTCCATATGCCAATCATGAGCGGCCCCGCAGGTTCAAGATCTCCGACGATGGCATCGGTGAAGGCAAAGCGGCTGCCTTCATCCCAAGCCAGTACCATGCCGGGGTTGGGATGAACTTCGCCATCCGGACCAAACATCATGCAATTTGAAACGCCTCCGGGCCGCCGTTCAAGCTGTTCGAAAACCGCGCGCCACGGCTTGGGGCACCACCATTCCTCGATACGGCCCGACATCACATCCCAAACGCGCGCCGGTGGCGCGGCAATGAAGCGGGTGACCGATAATTCGTTCATGAAAACTCTCCTAATCGCGGTCCGGGGCTCCTGGCGGGAAGTATGCGCGGAATGGCCGTGCGGCTTCGATGCACCGCGCCACCTCGGGCAGAGAATTAAGATGTGTGCGCCATGCCTTTAGCCGGGGAAAATCATCGCCGATCTGCTCGATCCAGTCAGCATAGAAAAGGCTGGGCGCGGCAGCGCATTCTATCAGAGTGATTTGATTGTCGGGCTTGAAGTACCGCGCCAGCCAACTTTCCAACCAAGCGTAGGCGCGCCGCAATCG
>JAYVNC010000361.1:0-2579 GCA_043758655.1 Novosphingobium sp. | reverse complement strand
CACATGCAGCGCTTTGTGCAAACGTTACTATTGCCTCTGCTCCGGCGACAATCAATTATAACCCGATCACAGCGTCTGCCGCGATCACAACGACCTTCACGGTCAACGTTGGCAACAAAGTTTCTACCAATGATGTGAATTTCAGGCTGATTTTCACGGACTCTGCGAGTGCGGCTACACTCAAAATCGGTACTGCAGGTCCGCAATATTCGATCCTGGACAGCGGCGCGCAGGTCGTTTCATTTCCGAGCGGCACCACTGCATTGGGTCAACCCGGAGTAACTGCGATTTCATTCACTGGGGTCCCGTTGAATTTAACCTATACAATTTCCTTACCGGTAAATTCGGGTACGGATTTTACGAGCACCAACACTCCTTTTACGGAAAGTCTTTCCTATTCGTTGATGTGTTACAAGGGCAACGGGCAGTCGCAGGGTGCTGATTCTGGTGCTATAACAAGCATAAATTCGCTCATCACCAACGTCCTCAGCGTCGTCACCGCCAGCCCGCAAACACTGAATTTCGGTAACTTCACCACCACCAGCCAAAGCCTGAATGTGAGCATCAAGAGTACCAACACCATCAACGTCGCGGTATCAACTGCGAACAGTTCGGTGATGGCGCTTTCCGGGGCGGTCGCGCCGTTCGCCGCGAACAACTCGATCGCCTATTCAATGGCGTTCAATGGTGTCACATTGACCAGTACCGCGACCAACAATGTTGCGCGAGCGAGCGTGGCGGGAAACACCTATCCATTTGTGCTGACGCTTCCGGGCGGGGTGCCTACGGGCAAACTTGCCGGGACTTATTCTGATGTGATCACGCTGACTATCACGCCAGGGGCTTGACTGGCCTCAAAGCTGCGGTGGTAGCCCGGGTTTCGCCTTTCGTCATCCGCACACTATCTCGCTGAAGCGCCCAGCCGCACTTGCCCCTTTATCCTCCAGTCCCTAGATGATGGGCTATGGCAGGTGAAATCACAGACAATCGTGGACGCGGCGAAGCTTCTTGGAAGTGGCCGAGTGTTCATCCGGAGGGTCGCAAGTTTGGGCTGATCGCGGGCGGGGTGGCTTTGGCCTGTGCATTGCTTTCGTGGTCATGGCTGGCTTGGCCGATGGGCGTGCTGGTGTTCTGCATCCTCGCCTTCTTCCGCGATCCCTTGCGGGTGACCCCGCGAGGGGATAATCTGATTGTCGCCCCGGCAGATGGTTTGATCACACTGATTCAAAAGGTCACCCCGCCCGCCGAACTCGCGGCAGACTTTGGCGGCGCGCCCGGTTTAGGCGATGCGCAGGTTACCCGGCTTTCCATTTTTATGAGCGTTTTTGATGTCCACATTAATCGCGCGCCGATTACAGGCGTGGTGCGGCGGGTGAATTACATTCCTGGCAAGTTCCTCAACGCCGATCTTGATAAGGCGAGTGAAGAAAACGAGCGCCAGCACATTTTGATCGAACGCGCTGACGGGCTGCTTCTGGGCTTTACCCAGATTGCCGGGCTGGTCGCGCGGCGGATCGTGCCGTTTGTCAAACCGGGCGATGCGGTGGAATGCGGTCAGCGCGTTGGCCTGATCCGCTTTGGCAGCCGGGTGGACGTTTACTTGCCAACCGGAACCGAACCGGCAGTGCTCAAAGGACAGAAGATTATCGCTGGCGAGACCGTGCTTGCCCGGATCGGCGAAGCGCCGATGATTGAGGGCGCGGCCCAGTGAATGATCGGTCAGTGAGCGGTTTGCCTAAGCGCGATGGCCGGATCCATCTGCCGCCGGGGCTGACTTTGCGCACTTTGATCCCCAATGCGATCACAGCCTCCGCGCTCGCGTTTGGGCTGACCGGCATTCGCTTTGCCAGCACGGGCGAATTCAAGCAGGCGGTGCTTGCCGTAATTCTTGCCGGAATACTCGATGGCCTTGATGGCCGGGTTGCGCGGATGCTTAAGGGCCAGTCGCGCTTTGGTGCCGAGCTTGATAGCCTGGCAGACAACGTATCGTTTGGCGTGGCGCCTGCGCTGATCCTGTTCATGTGGTCGCTTCAGGATTTGCCGCGGCTGGGATGGTATGCCAGTCTTGCCTTCGCCATCTGTTGCGCGCTGCGTCTCGCGCGGTTCAACGCCCAGATTGATGTCGATGAGCAACCCCACAAGTCGGCAGGATTTCTGACCGGCGTTCCCGCTCCTGCGGGTGCAGGGCTGGCGATGCTACCCATCTATTTGTGGATAGCCACCGACTTGCCGATCTTCCGCAATCCGCTGCTCGTCGGTGGATGGCTGATTGCCGTCGCCTTCCTGCTTATTTCAAGCGTAGCCACGATCAGCTGGGGTTCGATCCGTCCGCGCAGATCAATCCGTCTTTGGCTGATTTTGGCACTGGGTCTGATCGGGACCATTGCGCTTACCGAGCCCTGGTTCACGCTCATCGGCATCTGCGTGGTCTACCTTGCTCTGATCCCTTACGGAATTTTGAGCTATGCGCGCGTCAAGCAGCGGCGCGCAGCTCTGTCCAGCGCAGGGCCGGTGCCGACCTTATCCTGACTTTGCCTGATGCGATCAGCATCAGCGGCATCTGCGGTTTGGCGCTAAAG
>JAYVNC010000360.1:0-8160 GCA_043758655.1 Novosphingobium sp. | reverse complement strand
ACACCAGCGGCAGCACCGGCAAACCCAAGGGCGTGCTTCACACATCGGGCGGATACCTCACCTGGGCGGCGATGACGCATCACTATGTGTTCGATTACCGCCCGGGAGACATCTATTGGTGCGCGGCGGACATCGGCTGGGTCACCGGGCATTCTTATGTCGTCTATGGTCCGCTAACCAACGGCGCGACGGTGGTGATGTTTGAGGGCGTTCCCAATTACCCCACCCACAGCCGCTTCTGGGAGATCGTTGACCGCCATCAGGTCAACATCTTTTACGGCGCGCCGACAGCCCTGCGATCCTTGATGCGCGAAGGCGATGACTGGGTGACCCGCACCTCGCGCTCGTCGCTCCGCCTGCTCGGATCGGTCGGTGAGCCGATCAACCCCGAAGCCTGGGAATGGTACTGGCGGGTGGTCGGCGGTGGGCGCTGCCCGATTGTCGATACTTGGTGGCAGACCGAAACCGGCGCGGCGATGATAACCGGGATGCCCGGTGCGATTGCCATGAAACCCGGCAGCGCCAGCATGCCGATGTTCGGCGTCGTCCCGCAATTGGTTGATGCCGAGGGCCAAGTGCTTGAAGGCGCGACCGACGGCAACCTGTGCATCACGCAAAGCTGGCCCGGCCAGATGCGCACCGTCTGGGGCGATCATGAACGCTTCTTCCAAACTTATTTTAGCACCTATCCCGGCAAATACTTCCCCGGCCATGGCTGCCGCCGTGATGAAGACGATTATTACTGGATCACTGGCCGGGTTGATGATGTGATTAACGTATCGGGCCACCGCATGGGCACGGCCGAGGTCGAGTCTGCGCTGGTCGCGCATCAGGCCGTGGCAGAAGCCGCCGTTGTCGGTTTTCCGCACGACATAAAGGGGCAGGGCATCTATGCCTATGTCACGCTCAACGTCAGCGTGGCGGATAGCGAGCAGATGCGCGGCGATCTGGTAAAATGGGTGCGCAAGGAAATCGGCCCGATAGCGACGCCCGATGTAATCCATTTTGCAGCCGCTTTGCCCAAAACGCGTTCTGGCAAGATCATGCGGCGGATTTTGCGCAAGATAGCTGAAGGGGATACCAGCAACCTTGGCGATATATCGACACTGGCCGATCCGGGGGTTGTCGATAGTCTGCTGGCGGGTGGGCGGTAACGAAAGAAAGGGACATGCGTGACTAATGCCGCCGAAAATAGACACCCGCGCATGCACCGGATCGCGACCTATGACGTGGTCAACGAATGGAAATTTGTATCCCATCCCCTCATAGCGCAGATCGCGTTCGGCTTGCTGTGCTTCATCGGCCTGGTTGTTTGCCGCATGATGGTGAACATGTATTCGCCAACAGCAGGGCCATTCGCGCTGATTTATCCGGCGGTCCTGATCGCCACGCTTTACGGGCGCTGGCAGGCGGGGCTGGTTAGCGGTTGCGCCAGCATGCTGTTTGTTTTGTTGATGGTCGTTCCAAACACGGGCTTCTTCCAATTTTCCGATCCGAGCGATGGCCCGCGCGCGCTGGTGAACGGCGTGGCTCTGGTTGTGACACTGGGATTGGCTGAACTATTCCGCAGCAACGGCGCTATCGCAATGAGCCAGTGCCACACGGCGATTGAGCGGCGCGAATTGCTGATGCACGAGCTCGATCACCGGACCAAAAACAACTTGGCGATCGTTGTCAGCCTGCTGCGCCTGCAGAAAAATCGTGAGGGATCGACTGAGGCTAAAGACGCACTCGAAATTGCTGCGAAACGCATTCATAGCTTCGCGCTCGCCAACGAAAACCTGTATGATGGCAAGGAAATCGTCTCGCAGGTTAATATGCGCGACTATCTGACCAAGCTGGTGAACAGCATTTTCGATGCGGCGTTTCTGGGTGATTTGGTAAAGCTTCATCTCGCCGTGGAGGAGATGTGGCTCCCGCGCGAACAGGCGGTCGCTGCCGGGTTGATCGCTAACGAAGCAATCACCAATGCCGCCAAACATGCTTATGGCCCGAAGGGATCCGGCAATCTCGAAGTAGCATTTCACAGTCTGGCCGAAGGCTGGCAGCTGACCGTTAGCGATGATGGGGTGGGCCTGCCCAAAAATGACGTGACCAGTTCGGGCCTCGGCAACAACATGATGGCCGCATTCGCCGCACAGGCGCGCGGAACCTACACGATTGAGCGGCTGGAAAAGGGCACGCGGGTTAGCATTGTCTCAGATCATGGTGGCATGGCCGGGCAAAGCTAAGGCTGCTTGGTTATCCGCAGCATCGCCGTGTCATACCCCCGCGCCTTAGCCCGTGCGATCAGCGTGTCGCGCTGGGCATCCCCGGTCCAGCCGGAGATGCCCCCCGGTTTCACTTGACTTCACCGCGCCGTGGCCCAGAAATTCGGTCAATGAAATCCGGCGTTCGCTGACCCGATAGAATAGCTATTCTCACCATCTGGATTTGCTGGATCGCACCCCAGACCAAGCCTAGATTCCATTCCCCCAAACAACCAAATAATAAAGGGAACTTTCCATGAATAGCCTTTTTTGGCCCATCGCTATCGGCGTATCGGCCGTTGCAATTTTGCTGCTCATCTATGTCTCGGGCATGGTCCGCTATGTCGGCAATTCGCGAATTGCTGTGGTGGAAAAGCTATGGTCGGGCAAAGGCTCGATCGAGAGTGGATTTATCGCGCTGGCGGGAGAGGCCGGGTTCCAGCCCGATGTGCTGCGCGGCGGCTTTCACTTCTTCTTCCCATTCCAGTACCGCGTCCACAGCCAGCCGCTGGTGACCATCCCGCAAGGCCAGATTGGCTATGTTTTTGCCCGTGATGGCGCGCCGCTCGAGCCGACGCAGACGCTCGCGAGCAATGTGACCGCGCGTGATTTTCACGATGTGCGGCGGTTTTTGGCGGAAGGCGGCCAAAAGGGCCCACAGCGCGCGATCCTGCGTGAAGGCACCTATGCGATCAACTTGTCGCAGTTCGTCATCATCACCCGCGAATCGATCTATGGCCTGATGCTGGAGAGCACTGACGCCACGCTGTTTACCGAAATGGCCAACGTTATTGTTGCCCGCGAAGGGTTTAATGCGGTGGTGATTAAAGATGCCGACGATTTGATTGGCGTGGTTACGGTGCACGATGGCCCGGCGCTGACCGCTGACCAGATTATCGCGCCTGCGGTCGGTTCCGACCAGAACGACAAGGTTACGTTCCACAACTCGTTTCAAGACCCGGAAAAGTTCCTTGCCGCAGGCGGGCGGCGTGGGCGGCAGTTGCAGGTGCTGGTCGAAGGATCATACTTCATCAACCGCCTGTTCGCCACCGTTGAACGCGTCGCCAAAACCGTGATTGAGGTTGGCCACGTGGGCGTGGTCATCAGCTATACTGGTGAGGTTGGCGCAGATACATCGGGCGCCGAATACCGCCACGGTGAACTCGTCGCGCCGGGCAGCCGGGGCGTGTGGAGTGAGCCTTTGCTGCCGGGCAAATATGCCTTCAACACTTATGCTGGCAAGATTATCATCGTGCCAACCACCAACTTCATTCTCAAGTGGGAAATGTCTGACGCCGGCCCGCACAAGTTTGATGAGAACCTTTCCGAAGTCTCGCTGATAACCAAGGACGCGTTCGAGCCGATCCTGCCACTTTCAGTGGTAGTGCACATTGATTACCGCAAGGCCCCGCTAGTGGTGCAGCGGTTTGGCGACATCAAGAAGCTGGTTGAACAAACGCTCGATCCGATGGTCTCAGCCTATTTCAAAAACGTCGCGCAAAAGCGCACGCTGATCGAACTGTTGCAGGAGCGCAGCGACATTCAGGAAGTTTCGGGCGTTGAAATGCGCTCGAAATTTCAGGGCTATAACCTTGAGCTGCAGGAAGTGCTGATTGGCACCCCGCGCGCGGCGGAAGGCAACAATCAGATAGAGCAGATCCTCACCCAGCTGCGCCAGCGGCAATTGGCCGATGAGCAGGTCGGCACCTATGAACGGCAGGCCATAGCCGCGCAAAAGGAACGCGAACTGCGTGAGGCGGAGGCCAAGGCCAAGCAGCAAACTGCGATCACCGAATCGCAGCTATCAATTCAGGTGCAGGAGAACCAGGGCAAGGCCAATCTCGCGCGGTCGCAGCAGGAAGCTGCGCAGGTCCGCACATTGGCCGAGGCTGACGGTGCGCGCATCCGCCTGCTCGGTGAAGGCGAGGCGGGCAAGATCATCGCGCTCGCAGCCGCTGAGGCGGAACGCGTGACCAAGGTTGGTCTCGCCACCGCCGCGACAATCGAGAAACAGGTCACGGCATCAGGCGGCGCGCGCTTTCAACTCACCCGCCAGATCGCCGAACGCATTGCCGAAGCCTTGGAAAAGTCAGGCGTCGACATCGTTCCGCGCATTCAGGTGAATGGCGGTGCGGGCGGGGAAAGCGGCGGCTCGCTGGTGCAGACCCTGCTCGCGCTGATGGTCAGCGAACGCGGCGAGGATTTGCTAGGTGAGAGCGCGGTAAAACCAGCAAAAGCGCGCAAACCGCGCGGCGGGAGTGACGATCAGCCAGCAGCCTGAGCTGCCTGCATAGCTATTCCGCCTTCCCTTTTGGGGAGGGCGGACTTAGTTGCGAACCATGATAGCCCAAACCATCCAACTCGCGCTCGCTCCGGTTTTTGTTCTGGTGGCGATTGGCAACATCCTTAATATCTTGTCGCAGCGGATGGGCCGGGTGGTTGATCGCTCGCGGCATTTGCAGGGGTTGCACGGGGCAACCTCGGGACCGGACCACGATATGGTGGTGACGGAAATCCGCGCACTGGATCGCCGCATTCACCTTATCAGCCGCGCCATTCGGCTGCTGGTCATCGGCTGCATTTCGATTGGCGTGACCGTGGCCTCGCTGTTCCTTGAAGAATTGGTGCACGTTTCGCTGCAACGCGTGGCGGGCGGCTTTTTCCTCATCGCCACCGGCCTGCTGATGTGGGGGCTGACGCTGTTCCTGCGCGAAACACAGGTCTCCGCTGCGATGCTGCGGATACCGAGGGATTTGCTGGAATTGGACCGGGATATTTAAAACTTCTCCCTCCCCTAAAGAGGAGGGGCTTA
The DNA here is from genome assembly GCA_043758655.1 of Novosphingobium sp. Lineage (GTDB taxonomy): Bacteria > Pseudomonadota > Alphaproteobacteria > Sphingomonadales > Sphingomonadaceae > Novosphingobium. The sequence continues at coordinate 3,099 of JAYVNC010000360.1, read as the reverse complement.
CGTTTTATCTTCATCCAGCGCATCGCCATACTTGTAATCCAGATAGCGCGTCTTGATCGCCAGATCGTCAATCGCGCCGCTGGCGAGCTGCCGCGTCACACTGTCAATCTCGCCGCTGATAAGGCCGAGCGAATCCATGAACTGCTTGTTGGGGTTTGATCCAGAGCGATCTTCATAGCGCAGGTGATCGGGGATCTTACGGTAGCCTGCGACGACTTGCGGCAGATGCTCTCCCACCAGTTGGCGCACTTCTTTGACCGCCGGATGCAGCGGATCGACGTCCTTCAATTGCAGCCCCAGCGCATCCAGCTGAACGCCGATGTGGTTGACCAGCTTGACCGCTGGCGGCGGCAGCGCGCGACGCTGGCCTTCGAGCCACATCTCGGTGCGCCCGACCAGCGATTTGACATCGCCGGTGTTAATCGTCGCGAGGCTGGGGGTTTCGAGCCTTGGGTAACGGGCGAACACGCCAAGTGCGATCACGCTGGCCAACGTCGCGAGGATAATCCCGGTCCAGCCGATGCCGTTAATAATCAGTCCGGCCAGCGTCGCTGCCAGCCACACCCCGCCCACCGCCAGCAGCACCCGGCCAAGCTTCTTAAGCTTGTGCCCGCGTTTGAGCGCCCGCGACTGCGTGCCAATCGAACCGAACCGCCGCCCGCCGCCGCGTTGCAGCGCGAGCGTTTGCGTGGCCGAGGCCATGATCCGGTCAGACTGCTGGGTGGTGTCTGTCATCGCTCGCGCCCGCTTAGCCTTCAAGGCTCAGCAAGCTGGGCGTATCGTGGCCCACAGCCGCTTGCGCTGCGCCTTCGGCCCTGGCGATGTAGCCCTTCGATTTCTCGACCTCAGAGGACAACGTCGTCACCGTCTGCTTCATGCTTTCGAGTGCCTTGATCTTGAAGGTGTCGATATTGTCCATCGTATCATAGATGTTCTGGAACGCGCGCTGGAGCACCTCGATCGGGATGGTGGAACTCGCCGCCTGTTCGTGGATCGTTGCCGTCTGGCTTTTGAGCAGGGCTCCGGTTGAATCGATGATCCCGGCGGTGGTCTGGTTGAGCGCGGTGATCTGTTGAAGCACCAGCCGCTGGTTGGTCATCGCCTGCGCCACGGTAACCGCCGTGCGCAGCGCGCCGACGGTAGTGGTGCTGGCGCGATCAACGCCTTTGACCAGCTCGACATTGTTCTTCTTGACCAGATCGAGCGCGAGATAACCCTGCACCGTTACCGCCATCTGCGTGAGCAGGTCTTGCGTGCGCTGGCGGGTATAGAACAGCGCGGTCTCGCGGATCGCCTTGGCCTTGGCGGGTTCGCTGTGATCGAGGTCAGCAGTGGTTTCTTCCAGCCGCTGGTCAAGCGTTTTGGCGATCAGGATCATCTGTTCCAGATTGCCCATCGCCTCCCACAGCTTGGTGCGCTCAACGTCAATCGCGGCGTTGTCCATCAGCAGCTCATCCTTGCCCGAGCCGAGGTGGTCGAGGATTGACTGGATGTGCCCCTGTGCCGATTGATACGATTGGAAATAGCGCTTCAATGGGTTGCCGAAGGGAATGATGCCGAGGAACTTGCGGCTTTTGGAAAGCTGGCCCTTCTTGCCGGGATCGAGGCTCTCCACCGTTTTGCGCAGCTCGGCCAGATTGGCGCCAACGCCCGAATCTTTGTCCATCGCGCGCACCGGGCGATCAAGGAAACGGTTGGACATTCCGGCGGCAGTGGCAATCTCCTTGCGTCCCATCGCGGTAAGCTGATCGACGCGCTTGCCGAATTCAGGGCTGGCAGCATCCTGCGCCACCAGATCGGCGATAAACGCATCGACTTTGGCGGCGAGCTTGGCCTTGTTCTCTTCGGCCACCGGAACCAGCCCCGCCGCCTGCGAGGTTGTGACAACCGGCACCGGATCGGGCGCGGTGAGGGTGATGGCAGGCTCAGCGGTTATCGTGGCGGTCGGCGTGGTAGCCATGGTCGTAGTCTTCCCGAAAAATACTCTGCCGCCAAGATGGGGGCAAGGCGGCGGCAGTCAAGCTGTATTATAGGGATAAGACACGATGCCGACAAGCGCGATGTATCCATTGCATAAATTGCAAGTGATTCCCAATCCTTTGCAATTGCCCCCTGCCCACCGATCAATCATGCTGCAACGCACAATAAACGAGGAACTGATCGGCAATTAACTTTGATTTCAAAAGGAAATTGCCATGTTTAAGACCGCTTCACTCTTCGCCGCTCTTGCGCTCACCGCTGCGCCAGCTTTGGCTGAAACTGTCGTCCCAGCACCAATTAGCTTTGAAAAGGACGGCCATCGCTACACCTACACTGTGCGCGACAACAAGGATTACCGCCTGATTGAAGGTGTTGATGAGACCAGCAGGGTTCCATTCACCCTGTTCGTTGGCAAGCACAGCGTGTGGGGAAAGGTCAACGGATTTGATGTCAATTTTTCGCTGAGATCAGTGAAAATTTCGAGTGATCCGGTGTTGTCGCTCGCCAACTGATTTTCAGCCTTACTGATTTCGGCACCCTTGGGGATCAACGATTGGCTGATCCCCAAGGGCTTGGCCCTAAGCAAACCAGCCCTCCTCAAACCTGAGCGCGCTTCGATAAATAGCCAAACTCCACCTTGATTAGAGTCCTGCTATCGTCGAAGCTGCGCTGATGCAGCGCGATATTCCCCCAACCTTTGCCGAACTGGTCCGGCTTTCTGCGCGAATTGGTTGCCTGAGTTTTGGCGGCCCCGCCGGGCAAATTGCGCTGATGCACCGCGAAATGGTCGAGCAGCCCGGCTGGATTGATGAAGAGCAGTACCTTCAGGCGCTCAACCTGTGCCACTTGCTTCCCGGCCCCGAAGCACAGCAACTGGCGACTTGGATCGGGTGGAAGTTGCACGGCATCAAGGGCGGGCTGGCGGCGGGCATTTTGTTTGTCTTGCCCGGTGCGGCGGTGATGCTGCTGCTGTCAATCGTCTATGCCGCAGCAGGACAGCTCGGCTGGTTCGCCGCGCTGTTCTTAGGGATCAAGGCGGCGGTGCTGGGCATCGTCGTGCAGGCGCTGCTGCGCGTGGCTGGGCGCGCGCTTGATACGCGGTTCAAGCGCTTGCTTGCG
>JAYVNC010000359.1:0-8177 GCA_043758655.1 Novosphingobium sp. | reverse complement strand
GTTGCTAAGGGGCCCAAATCAAAAACCCGCTCAGCCTGAGCCTGTCGAAGGCCGCGCGCAACGCCAGCCCCACACCCAACCCCAAACCCCACCCCCAGCCGCGATCCTCGCCGAGGGGTTCCCCGACATGATCGCACGCCGCCGCGATTCTTCGGGCGAGCTCTGGCTGACTGCCGGGGGCCGGGGCCTGCGCCTCGATTCTGCCAGCACACTGAGTCGCGCCGAATGGCTGGCGGTGGGCGAAGCGCAGGGCGAGGCCAAAGGCGCGCGGATTACCGGTGCGATTGCCCTGACTGAAGCCGAAGTCACGCGCTGGCTGGCGCACCGGATTGAACGGCGCACGAGCCTGCGTTGGGTGGCTGACGAACGCCGGGTTGAGGCGCTGGTTGAGCAGAGGTTGGGCGCGATTACGCTGACGACGGGGTCTGATCCTTCGCCAGATGTCCGCGCTATCGCCGCGTTCCTCGCGGACAAGGTGCGCGAAGAGGGGCTGGAAGTGCTGCCGCTGTCCGCTGCCAGCCAAGCCTTGTTAACCCGCGGTGCCCATGCCGGGCTTACCGCGCTGTCCGATGCCGTATTACGCGAGAGTGTTGACGATTGGCTCGCCCCGCTGCTCGGACGGCGGCTTGATGCGCTTGCCAAGAGCGCATTGCATGAGGCCCTTTTGAACCGCCTCGATTATGGCGAACGCCAGCAACTTGATCGCCTCGCCCCGCCGCAGTTCACCAGCCCAGCGGGAACCGCGCACGATATCGACTATGCCGATCCCGGCGGGCCTTCGGTTGAGCTGCGCGTGCAAGCGTTGTTCGGGCTGGATCGCCATCCCAGCTTTGGCCAGCCGCCACAGCCGCTGCTGCTTAAGCTGACCTCGCCCGGCGGCAAACCTATCCAGACCACGCGCGATCTGCCGGGGTTCTGGCGCGGATCGTGGCGTGATGTGGTGAAAGATATGAAGGGTCGATACCCAAAGCACCGCTGGCCCGATGAGCCATGGACCGAGGTTCCGAGTCTCAAAACGAAGAACGCGTTTGCGGCTGGCAGACGCTAATCATCCGCAAACAAATAGGGCACGGGGCTGCGGCGCTGGTCGTCGGCCATGATCTCGCGGCCAATCGGCGGCGCGGCGCGGGCGGTGCAGGCGGCGCGAGGGCAGAGGCGGCAGGTGACGCCAATGGGGGTGGCTTCGGCAGAGCGAGGGTCCATCCCCTGGGCATAGACCAGTTTCGGCGCATGTTCAGCCGCGCAGGCGAGAGCAATAGCATGGACAGCGGGCGATTTCTGCCACGCGACAGCGCCTGTGCTCACTGTTCGCGCCACGGTGAAAAAGCGCTGGCCATCGGGCAGTTCGAGCCACTGCGACAGCACTTTTCCCGGCTGGGCAAAGGTGTGGTGCAGGTTCCACAAGGCGCAGCCGCCGCCGTGCGCGGCAAACGGGAATCCCGCGCCGTCGAGCCGCTTTGACACGTTGCCTGCGGGGTCAACCCGGATGAAAAAGAACGGCACACCTTCGGCATTGGCGCGGTGGAGCGTGGTTAGCCGGTGGGCGACCTGTTCAAAACTGGCATCAAACAAGCTTGCCAGCGCCTCGACATCATAGTTGCGCGCATCTGCGGCGCGCACGAACCGATCATAGGGCATTCGAAGCGCCGCCGCGCCATATCCGGCGAGCGCGCGGCGGGCGAGTACCTCTGCTGTTTTGCTGGCAAAGGTTTCGCGTCGCAGCAGCGTACTGATTTGCTCGCGCAAAGATGAATAGGCGATGTGAAGCGCCACTTGAAACTTGCGGCTTGGGCCGGGCAAAGTATCGGCCAGAAGCAATTGCTGATTGTGCCTATCAAACCGCCGGACCGCGTCGACCAGCACATCGGGCGGGACGAGGCGCAGACGAACGCCCTGCTTCGCCAGCCATTCCTGATCGCCGCCAGCTTGGGTGATTTCTGCTGCAAGCTCCTCGGCGCGCGCATCGAGCGCGGGGAAGAAATTCCGGTTAGCCGAAATGAAGCGCCGCACTTCCCCCACTGGATCACCCGCAGTATCATCGCCGCCGCCTTCACGCTGGGCAGCGAGCGCCAGCGCATCGCGCTGATAAGCGGAATGCAGGCGCAGGATCGCCTCGGCGACGCCGGGGAAGCTGGTGGCGACATCGGAAATTTCTAAGGCTGGAAGGTCGATGTCAGCGAACAGCGGATCGCGGAAAGCGTCCGACAGCCGCCGGGCATAATCCTCGGCATCCTCGCCTGCGAGTTCAGACACATCGAGCCGGTAAGTGCGCGCGAGCCGCAGTAGCAGTTCGGCGGTGAGCGGCCGCTGGTTGCGTTCGAGCAGCGCTACATAGCTTGGCGAAATGTCGAGTTCATCCGCCATTGCCTGCTGGGTAAGCCCTAGTTCGCGGCGCAAGCGGCGCAGGCGGGGGCCGAGATAGAGCGGTCTTGAAGCGTTCATTCGCGTAGTTTGTCATGCCTGCACAACTTTACAACCAAAATCTGTAAAGTTTTACAGCGAGACTCCGACAGCTATTCCGCACCGCACAATTTTCTCTTAGCACAGGGCATCAAACAGCCGCACCGCAAGGGAATTTAGACCGTGACCTATCACCAAAGCATCATCGAAGCCGGACAGGCAATTGCACCGTTCGCGAAAACTTGGGATGGTATCGAACCTGAATCGGTTGCGCGTATGCGATTGCAGAACCGGTTCCACAGCGGGCTCGACATTGCGCGCTACACCGCGAAGATCATGCGCCGCGATATGGACGCCTATGACGCTGATCCAGCCAATTATACACAGTCTCTCGGCTGCTGGCATGGCTTCATCGGGCAGCAAAAGCTGATCTCGATCAAAAAGCATTTCGGCACAACCAAAGGTCGTTACCTCTACCTGTCCGGCTGGATGGTCGCCGCGCTGCGCAGCGAATTCGGCCCGCTGCCCGATCAATCGATGCACGAGAAAACATCGGTCTCCGATCTGATTGCCGAGCTTTATACTTTCCTCAAGCAAGCCGACGCCCGCGAGCTTGGCATGATGTTTCGTGATATGGACAAAGCCCGCGATGCCGGCAACGAGGTTGAAGCCCAGCGCATCCAGCACGCGGTCGATAATTACGAAACGCATGTTGTGCCGATCATCGCTGATATCGATGCCGGCTTCGGCAATGCCGAGGCGACCTATCTGCTCGCCAAAAAGTTCATCGAGGCAGGTGCTTGCTGCATTCAGATCGAAAATCAGGTTTCTGATGAAAAGCAGTGCGGCCATCAGGACGGCAAAGTCACCGTTCCGCACGAGGATTTCCTCGGGAAAATTCGTGCGGTGCGTTATGCCTTCATGGAACTCGGAATTGATGACGGCGTGATCGTTGCGCGCACCGATTCGCTCGGCGCGGGGCTTACCAAGCAAATCGCTTTCACCCGTGAAGCTGGCGATATCGGCGATCAGTACAACAGCTTCCTCGATTGCGATGAGGTTGATCCCGCCGCGCTCGGCCACGGTGATGTTCTGATACGCCGCGACGGCAAACTGATGCGCCCCAAGCGCCTGCCATCGAACCTGTTCCAGTTCCGCTCGGGCACTGGGGAGGACCGCTGCGTTCTCGACAGCATAACCTCGCTGCAGAATGGTGCCGACCTGCTGTGGATCGAAACCGAAAAGCCGCACATCGCCCAGATCGGCGGAATGGTGAGCCGCATCCGCGAGGTTATTCCCAATGCCAAGCTGGTTTACAACAATTCGCCCAGCTTCAACTGGACCCTGAATTTTCGCCAACAAGTATTTGATGTTTGGGTTGAAGCTGGAAAAGATGTTTCGGCTTATGATCGTGCCAAGCTGATGAGCATCGAGTATGATGGCACAGACCTTGCGGACGAAGCTGACGAGCGCATCCGCACATTTCAGCGCGATTCGGCTGCACAGGCGGGGATTTTCCACCACCTGATTACCTTGCCGACCTATCATACTGCAGCGCTCAGCACCGATAACCTAGCCCGCGAATACTTTGGCGAGGCTGGCATGCTCGGCTACGTCAAAAACGTGCAACGCGAGGAAATCCGCCAAGGCATCGCCTGCGTTAAGCACCAAAACATGTCTGGCAGCGACATTGGTGATGATCACAAGGATTACTTTTCCGGTGAGGCCGCGCTTAAGGCGGGCGGAAAAGATAATACGATGAACCAGTTCGCTGCCTGAATTCACATTAATTATTAGGAAGGATTAGGGTCATGTCAGAACCAGCCCGCGCCCGCGCAGTGCTTTCAACCGAAGATTTCAAGCTCATCCGTGAAGCCGTGCTGTTCTATCTGCGCGCTAACGAGGACAAGCCGGAATCAGTCAAGTTCTCAAACCTTTATCACCGTCTCGGCTCTGCTGCAGGACGCTGAGAAAACGAGTTCCTGGGGAGGAACGCCAGCCCGCTCGCGCACACCCCCGCGCGCGGCGGGCTGGTTGAATTTTAGGGTTACTTGGCCTCGTCTTCACTCTCACTCGCCAGGCCATGCCGCATTAGCATCGGCATATGGGCGAAAGTGAACAGGAACGAGGCTGGCATGAACAGCCACAGCTTCAGCGTGATCCAGCTGCCGAAGTTGTTGTTCTGCACATTGAAATAGTGCCGCAGCACTTCGTTTGCCGCCGCAAAACCAAGAAAACACCAACCCCAATTGCGCGACAGGATCAGCCAGCCAGCATCGTCCAACCCCTCAAACGCTGCGCCGAGCAAAATCTTCAGCAATGCCTTGCCGCGCGCCGCACCGATCAGCAACGCGCCAGCGAACAGCAGGTAGATCGCCGTCGGCTTGATCTGGATCCACACTGGGTCGCGAAGGAAATATGTCATCGTCCCGAAGGCGACGATCAGCACGGTGGAAAGCCACAGCATTGGCGCGACGTGTTTGTAACGCAAAACGCTGAAAACCAGCGCGGCGATTGCGCCCGCCATGAAGGCGAGTGTGCCTTTGATTACGGCTGCGACCTCTTGGATCATCTCGTTATGGTCGGCGGGCGAGCTGTATTTGTAAACCGCAAAGAACAGCAGAAGCGGGCCGTAATCGACGAGGATTCCGGCTATTCCCGACTTCTTCCTTTTCTCCAAACCCCGCTCATCCTGAGCCTGTCGAAGGACGCGCGCAGGTGGTGGGTCTAGGGGTGTCTCGCTCTGGGCGAGCGTTGGCGGGGGTCCTTCGACAGGCTCAGGATGAGCGGGTTTGGGGGGATTTTCGGGGTTTGAGTCAGCCATCACGCCACCCCCGCAATCACGCGCGCCACCAGATCGGCATCAAACGGGCGCAAGTCATCGATCTTTTCACCGACACCAATTGCATGGATCGGCAAGCCAAACTGCTCTGCCGCCGCAACCAGCACGCCGCCGCGCGCGGTTCCGTCTAGCTTGGTCATTATAAGTCCGGTCACGCCTGCCACTTCCTTGAATGTCTCGATTTGTTGAAGCGCGTTCTGCCCGTTGGTAGCGTCGAGTACCAGCACGACGTCATGCGGTGCCTCGGGGTTAAGCTTGCCGAGGACGCGGCGGATTTTGGCCAGTTCGTCCATCAGTTCGCGCTTGTTTTGCAGGCGTCCTGCGGTGTCAACGATCAGTGCGTCGGTGCCCTTCGCTGTCGCTGCTTGCACCGCATCGAACACGATTGAGGCGGGGTCGCCGCCCTCAGGCCCGCGCACCAGTGGAACCCCGATGCGATCGGCCCAGATTGCCAGTTGGCCGATTGCGGCAGCACGGAAAGTGTCTCCGGCGGCGAACATCACGCCGTAGTCCTGCTCTTGAAACAAGTGGCCCAGTTTGGCGATGGTGGTGGTTTTGCCCGATCCGTTGACCCCGATAACGAGGATTACCTGTGGGCGCGGGAAGGCGATGATTTCGATGGGTTTGGCAACCGGGCGCAGGATCGCGGCGATTTCTTCGGCGACGGCGAGCTTGATTGCCTGTTCATCAGCGCCGCGCTCAAACCGTTCGCTTGCCAGCCGCGCCCGGATGCGGGCGGCGGCGGTGGGGCCGAGGTCAGACAGGATCAGCGCGTCCTCGATCTCATCAAGCTGCGAAGGTTCGAGACGTGATGTGCTGACTATACCTGAAAGATTCTCGGTAAGCCGTTCAGAAGTCTTACGAAACCCTCCGAAAATTCTTGCGCTCCAGCTCTCGCTGCTCATGCCAGAAGGCCTTCGAAAATGCGGGTTGGCGTAATGGTCACGATGCTTCCGGGCGATGTGTGGGGGGGCAGCTGCACCCGTGCGAAGTTTTCCGCATGGCCGGTCCCATCCTTTTCGGCAAGCACCTTGAGCGGCTGGCCGACCAGCGAGGTGAGCCAATCGCGGCGGACTGTGGCGGCGGTGGCGCGCAGTTCAGCGGCGCGTTCGCGGATCAGCGTGTGGGCCACTTGCGGCATGCGCGCGGCGGGGGTTCCGGGGCGCGGAGAATAGGGGAATATGTGGCAGTGGACTAGGCCAAGTTCTTGAATGATTGACTTATTTGCTTCGTGCATCGCCTCGTCTTCAGTTGGAAACCCGGCGATCAGATCGGCTCCGAAGGCAATGTCTGGGCGGCGGGCGCGCAGGTTTTCGACCAGCGTTGCGGCGTCGGCGCGGGCATGGCGGCGCTTCATTCGCTTAAGGATCAGGTCGTTTCCATGTTGGAGCGAGAGGTGGACATGCGGCATCAGGCGCGGTTCGCTGGCGATCAGTTCAAACAGCAGTGGATCGATTTCGATGCCATCGACCGATGACAGGCGCAGCCGTGCAAGGTGCGGAAAAGCTTGTAAAATTGCGGCTACTAAGGCGCCAAGTCGAGGTGCTCCGGGCAGGTCCAAGCCCCATGAAGTCAAGTCAACTCCGGTTAAAACCACCTCATTTACAACGACCCCTGAATAATGCGCAACGACCCCCGGATGCGCCGGAACGGAACTCAGATGCGCCGCAACGGCACACAACACCTGTTCAATGGTGTCCGAGCGGCTGGGTCCGCGCCCCTGTGGGATGACGCAAAAAGTGCAGGCGTGGTCGCAGCCATTTTGCACCCCGATATAAGCGCGGGTGTAACTTGCCGACGCGGGAAGCACTCGCCTAGGCGCTACATTCCAAACCCGCGGATCCAGCTTGGCGGTATTGGCAACCAACCCATCAACCTCGGGCATTGCGGACAAGGCCTCGCGCTCAATCTCGGCAGCGCAGCCGGTGACGATCAGCCGGGCGTCAGGATGCGCGCGGCGGGCGCGTCGGATGGCTTGGCGGGTTTGTCGCACAGCCTCTGATGTTACGGCGCACGAATTGATCACGACCAGATTTTCCGCGCCGCCGAGCATGCCGCGCAAACTCTCGCTTTCAGACAGGTTAAGGCGGCAACCCAGCGACACCACTTCGATGCTCAAACGCCCGCTCCATAATCCGCCGGATCGAAGCTGCCGCGAAAGCTTTCTTGCGCTGGGCCGGTCATGGTGATGCGATTGTCTGCACCCCAGCCGATTGCCAGCGGCCCTCCGGTGAGGCGCACAGTCACCTGCCGTTCAGTCAGCCCCCGGCGCATAGCGGAAACTGCTGTGGCGCAGGCCCCGGTCCCGCAAGCGCGTGTTTCGCCAACGCCGCGCTCCCAGACGCGCAGATCGATGGCCGTCCGATCAATCACGGTCGCCACATTCACATTCACCCGCGCAGGAAACAGCGCATCGTGTTCGATCAATGGACCGAGCCTTTCGAGGTCCACCGCGTGGCAATCCGGCACGAAAAACACCACATGCGGATTGCCAACATTGATCGCGACGGGCCCTTCAAGCGCGTCCCAGCCCACCGGCAGCTTGAGCGTGTCCATGCCGTAGGCCAGCGGGATTGCCTGCCAATCAAAGCGCGGTTCGCCCATATCGACAGCGACGCCGCCATCGCTGGGCGATGATTGGAGTATACCGCCGAGAGTTTCGATCTGCGCAGGGCCGCCGTGGAGCAAACCTACGGCGCGCGCGGCGTTGCCGCAGGCCTCAACTTCGCCGCCATCGGCATTAAAAATGCGCATGCGGAAATCGGCTTGGCTTGATGTTTCAAGCAGGATCAACTGATCGCAGCCAATCCCGATTTTGCGATCAGCCAATGCGGCGGCGAGGCCGGTGGTAATCGCGGGCACCACATCGACGCGCGCATCGAGCACGACAAAATCGTTTCCGAGGCCGTGCATCTTGATGAAGGGAACGCGCATG
>JAYVNC010000358.1:0-2610 GCA_043758655.1 Novosphingobium sp. | reverse complement strand
CAGGCGCAATAGGCCAGCAGAAATTCTTTCACATCCTGCGCGCTGATCCCCCGCGCTGGTCGGGCGATTGCCGGCGCAATGCCGCGGCGCACATGCGGCGGCAGGCTCATTAAAAACGGGTGGCGGGCAGACTCATCAGTAACAACCAAGGCTCTTCTCACGGACCTTCACTCCCTTGCGACGGCCCATTGTTAAGAAGATATTTACCACAGTGCCAGCGGCAAAACAGGGTTAAGCCTCGCGCTCCCGTTTCGGGACATTAACCTTGGCGAGTGTGTATGAAGCCGCCCGGCTCACCCTTGCGAAAGCGCGACGATATAGTCCCATTCCGATGGCCGCACTTCAGAAACCGAGAGCCGCGACTGGGTGAGCAGCTCCATCGCCACCAGCGCCGGATCAGCCTTAATCGCCGCCAAAGTAACCGGGCGTTTAAGCTTATTCACTGGTTTGAGCTTAACCGAGGCCCAGGTTCCGGTATCATCGCTGGGATCGTTCAACCCCGCCTTGCTGATCCGCGCAATCCCGACGATTTCTTTGCCGATGTTCGAATGATAAAAGAATGCAAGGTCGCCCACCGCCATTGCCCGCAGGTTGTTACGCGCGCGGTAATTGCGCACCCCGTCCCACGTGCCCTCTTTCTCGGCAACGAGATCATCCCACGAATAGGCATCGGGCTCGCTCTTCATCAGCCAAAAACGCGATGGTGGGATGATTTTGGTCATGAATCTCGCCGAAAAAGGGTCTATGCCAATGCCAATAGCCCATTTTGCGGAACTGACCACATGACACTTACCACCCTGCCGGTGCTTTCGCTGGCCGACAATGCGAACGACTTTTCCCAAGCGATTGGCGAGAGTTTCAAAACCTTCGGCTTTGCCATGGTCAAAGATCACGGGATTGACGCCGATCTTATTGCCAAGGCTTGGGATTTGACCGCGCAATTTTTCGCCCTGCCTGAAGCCGAAAAGCGCTCCTATTTCGATCCGGCGATTTCGGGCGCGCGCGGTTACACGCCGTTCGGCACCGAGATTGCCAAGGGCGCGAAGCTGCATGATTTGAAGGAGTTCTGGCATGTCGGGCGCGATGTTGCGCCGGACAGCCCGCTCGCCAGTTCAATGCCTCCCAACGTCTGGCCCGCGCGCCCGGCAGGTTTTCAGAAATTGTTTGAAGAACTCTACCGCCAGTTCGATGCCACCGGGGCGGTTATCCTCTCGCGCATCGCCACCTATCTCGGGCTGGATGAACACTGGTTCGATTGGGGTATCGGCGAGGGCAATTCGGTGATGCGGCTGCTGCATTACCCGCCGCTCAACCTAACCGAGGGCGATGCAATTCGCGCGGGAGCGCATGGGGACATCAACTTGATAACCCTGCTACTCGGCGCCGAAGAGGCCGGGCTTGAATTGCTCACGCGCGAAGGCAACTGGATTTCCGCCTCGCCGCCGCCGGGCGCGCTTGTGGTCAACGTGGGTGATATGCTGGAACGGCTGACCAACCACGTGCTGCCATCGACCGTCCACCGGGTGCGAAACCCCGATGCTGCGCGCGCGGCTTTTGCCCGTTATTCCATGCCGTTCTTCCTCCATCTGCGCAGCGACTTTCCCTTCGTCACCCTGCCGCAGTGCATCACGCCCGAAAATCCTGATCGCTATCCAGTGTCGATTACGGCGGACGATTTCCTCCAGCAGCGCCTGGACGAAATCGGCCTCAAAAAGTAACCACGGCAGCTGCCAACCGCTTAACCAAAATTTTATTCACGCGCCTTACAAACCAGCTCTTACCCGCATTGGGGGGCAGTCGTTTGAAGGCGTTAAGCAAACACCAGATTGAGCAGCCGGAAGGCGCGGGCGTCGGTAAGACGCGCAAAGATGTGCTTGTACTCGGCATAGCCTTCGCTGCGATTATCATGTTCGTTGGCACCGGCGGAAGCGTTATGCCGCAAGTTGTCCGGTCGCTTCAGGGCATTGGCCTGCCGCCAGACCGTTTGCTGTCGAACGCGTTGCTGCTGAACATTGCGCTGATCATTTTTGGCTGGCGGCGCTATCGCGATCTGACGAATGAAGTTGGCGAACGGAGCCGTGCCGAAGTGCATGCGCGCGAACTGGCGGAAATCGATCCGCTCACCGGTTGTCTCAACCGGCGTTCGATCGGCCCTGCCAGCGACGCCTTGGTCAAAGAATGTCTGTCACGCGGCGAACACGTTGCGCTGATGATGATTGATCTCGATAACTTCAAGCGGCTCAATGATTGCAATGGCCATGCAGTCGGCGATGCGGTGCTGCGCGAAACCGCCGCCCGCCTTCGCGCGATCTGCCCGCAGCGGGCAATAGTCGCGCGGCTTGGCGGGGATGAATTTGCCTGCACGATCCCCTTCGATCCCGCGCGCCCTGAAACTATTGACCGAATTGCCGCCGATTTGATCGACGCGATTGCCCGGCCGATCGAATTCGACGACATTCAAATTGAAGGTGCCTCTGTGTCATTAGGCCTGGCGCGAACCGGGCTGGGTGCGGAAACCAACGCCAGTGCCAAGGAACTCCTGCACATGGCGGACATCGCCATGTACCACGCCAAAAAGGCCGGGAAGAAGCGGTTCTACTGGTACGAAAG
>JAYVNC010000357.1:0-2614 GCA_043758655.1 Novosphingobium sp. | reverse complement strand
GCGCCGCCACATATCCGTATATTCGGCGCTCGGCCCTGTATCCACCGTGGCCACGTCCGGCTCCAGCGCCATACCGCAAATCGGGCAGGCGCCGGGGTGGTCCTGGCGTATTTCGGGATGCATCGGGCAGGTCCAGATCGTGTTTGCTGGGGCGCTTATAGGAGGCTCGATGGCCGAGCTAAGATATTTGTCCGGATCGGCGCGGAATTTCGCGAGGCACCCCGCACTACAGAAATGATATGCCTGTCCACCGTGGCTGGCGTGGTGGAGCGTCTTGGCGGGATCGACACTCATTCCGCAAACTGGATCTTGCATCAAACCCGCTGTGCCCTGCGATGCAGCGTGATCAGCATGGGATCCATCGCCGTGATTTCCCGAAGCCATGATCTCGCACTCCGCAAGAGAAAGAAATCCAGACTATCATAGATTTAGAAACTGGTTGCACATATACGAACAGGCTATTTTCCTGCTCCCCGGCCCACTACTAATCGGCGTTGCGCTTCACCTAGACACCCACCACCCTAACGCCCACCGCCAACGCTGCCCCCGCCATCACCGCATCGAGCGTCGCCAGCGAATGCCCGCTGAGCGATGCCACCGCCAGATGCAGCGCGTCGCCTGCGCGCAGGCCCGAGACGTTCGTTTCACAGAACCGGGAGGCAAGGTTGAACGATTCTTCCTGCACCGGCACCATCACAAGTTGGTCGACCTGCATTGCACGCCACTGCGTCAGCACCGCGCCCTTGGCATCGGCGGGCAAGCTGCCGTGCCGCACCTTGAGCGAGATCGCGCTGGAAAATTCTGTGACTGTCCATGGGCTAATGCAAAGCTCCCCTGTCCCGCGCGTGCGCATCCAGTTCTGCACCGCTGGCGTCCGCGCTTCGCGTGTCAGCCCGGCGACCAGCAGAGACGTATCGCAGTAGATCATCAGTAGCGTGCGGAATCGCGCATTTCACGAATGAAGTCAGCCGCGCTCTGTTCCTGATATGTCATTCCCGCTGTCATCGCCGCCAGCGCATCAACATCCAACTTCTTGATTACGCGCTCCATAGGCACCAGCCGCGCAGCGGGCTTACCCCGACGGGTGATTTCCACCGTTTCGCCGGCTTCAACCCGGTCAACCAGTTCGCTTAGGTGCGCCTTTGCTTTGGCGAGGCTTATCGAGGCCATGACATGCTCCTGACTATATTGGTGACCATATAGACCAAGTGCGGCGAAATTGCAAAGCGGCGCGGAACGCCTAGCTGCGAACTGAGCGGCGTGGTCACAGTGCCCGGGCGAGGGCCGAAATCCCAAACCCAAGGTTGACAACCCCGCCACCCCCCCGCTATCGGCCCGCTCCTACCCGGCAGATCGCACCCGCGCCTGCCCCGTGCCCAGATGGCGGAATTGGTAGACGCACCAGCTTCAGGTGCTGGCGCTCGCAAGGGCGTGGAGGTTCGAGTCCTCTTCTGGGCACCATCGCTTCTGAAATAGCTGAAAACCTTGGGAAATCGTCGCAAAGACGGTCTCCTAAGCGCGTCTGCTACACAGAACTGCTACACAGTCAGGGCACAAAATCATCCGTAACTGTTGGAAAAGATGGTCAAAAGACAGTGCGTGGCTGCTACCCCGAGCTATCGCCGTAAGTGCGAGAGATCGATGTCAGCAAAGCTAAGCCGAGATATTGCATCGTGCAGTGCCTCAACGCGAAATCCGCGCCCATAGCTCTCCGACGCCGCACTTGATTGCGAAGACCCACCGACCCAGCCCCCAAGCGCCATTCCGACATCATGATCGACGCGCGCGATCCTCAATTCATCCCTGAAATTGTGACGAAATGAGTGGAAACTGGTGCGCTCGCGCCGAGCGCCACAGGAATGCAGGAACTGGGTGAACCATTTTGAGAAAGCGACGGCTCGCACGCCCCGAGACCCGCTGTCGATCTCATCGAATAACTTCGCTTGCCCTTTCCGCCTCAAGTTTTCTGCGAAGGCTACGAGTCCGAGTTCCAGCAGCGTCGGATGCACAGGAATTATTCGATCACTTGAACCAGTTTTTAGCGTCTTATCTGTTGAGCCCACCATCGAAGTGCGGGTGACAACGACGCAGGCAACACCGTCAACATTTCGGATGTCGGTCGTGTCGAGTTGGCAAATCTCATTGAGTCGCATTCCCGTGTGCAGGGCCAATAACGGCACCCAGAAACGGGCGTTACGCGGACGCTCGTGTCCCACCGTCGCATACCCGCGCTCACTGTCCCGACAGCCCGTGAAGAGCGGCGCGTTGAAAATCTGTTTGAGTTGGTCGGGTGAGAACGGGTGGCGCTTTTCGCGCTTCGCGACCTCATCAGGCAGGCGAAGCCCGCGCGCAGGGTTTCGCCCGATGACTTCCTCGCTCACACACCAGTTCAGGAAGGTTGAGAAGTTGCCCAAGTAGACATTGGCATTCGATGTGCTGATTCGTGTAATCGTGGGATTGGAGCGTGCTCGCGCGGCGGCGTCGCGAAAAGACAGCTTTGGAAATAGCTTTGTCGTGTCAACGCCGGGATAAAAAGGGGCCAGCCACCGGTATAAAAGTGGGCCAGTCAGTTTAAACAAAAAGCCTCTGGCTGAGGCTGGGTTTGATCGGCGTC
>JAYVNC010000356.1:0-23513 GCA_043758655.1 Novosphingobium sp. | reverse complement strand
GGAAACCGGAACCTGCCGCCGCGAAGTGCTGCTCCGGCACTTTGGTGAAGTCCCACCCAATTCTTGTGGCAATTGCGACAACTGCCTCGATGCACCGGGCGTCACCGATGCCACGGTGATCGCGCAAAAACTGCTCAGCGCGGCTTTTCGTACCGGGCAATCCTTCGGGCTTGGGCATCTGGAAAAAGTGCTCACCGGCGCGAGCGATGACCGGGTGGTGCAGCGCGGGCACGATCAGCTCTCGGTGTTCGGCATCGCCAGCGAAGACGAAGCGCGTCTGATCAAACCAGTTGCAAGAGCATTGCAGGCGCGTGGCAGTCTGGTTACAAATGAGCATGGCGGCCTCGCCTTGGCGGGCGATGCAAGGGCGATATTGAAGGGGGAGATCACGCTGCAAGTGGTGCTACCCCCGCCGCGCGAACGCCGCCGCAAGCGTGACCGCACGGGCGGAATCAACCCCATCGGCAACCCGCTGTTCGAAGCCCTTCGCGCGCTGCGCCGTGAACTGGCCGAGGCGCAAGGGGTGCCGCCCTATGTGATTTTCCACGACGCCACTTTACGCGAAATCGCCGAAGCGCGACCCTCAAGCCTTTCAGATATGGGCGGAATTTCCGGCGTGGGAGACCGCAAACTTGAGGCATGGGGTCAGGCATTTCTCAACGTCGTGCGGCAATATTGAGCAAGCCCGCTTGACACCCTTCAATAATGCGATATTAAAGTGATATCACATTAATAGAGGGGGCCTCAAATGACCGATTCCCATCCCGCAATGACTATCAGCCGCGAGCGGAGCGCCTGGAGCACCAGCGGCTATCTTATATTCTTGTTCTTTCTAGCCTTGCTGGCGCTCACGGTGTGGGGCGTTGTTGCTATCGCCGGAAGTCATCCTGAGCGTGACGAAGTCTTTGGATTTCTTGTTAAACTGGGGCTTAGCGCCTTGGCGCTCATCGTGCTGGCCTCAGGCTTTTACATGATCCAGCCCAATCAAGCCGCAGCCATCACTCTGTTCGGTTCCTATCGCGGGACGGACCGCAACACCGGGCTACGCTGGGTGTGGCCGTGGATGGGCAAGACCAAAATTTCGGTCCGCGCCAACAACCTTATTTCCGATCGAATTAAGGTCAACGATCTGCGTGGCAATCCGATTGAAATGGCGGCGCAGGTGGTCTGGCGCGTGACTGATACCGCGCAGGCGCTGTACGATGTCGATGATTACAAAGCCTTTGTCATGGTGCAGATCGAAGCTGCCGTGCGGACAATCGGCTCGCGCTATCCCTATGACGATTTCAGCCACGCCGAAATAACCCTGCGCGGCAACCACGATGAGGTTGGCATCGAACTTCGCAAAGAATTGATCGCGCGGCTGCAACTCGCTGGAATCACCGTTGATGAATGCGGCTTCACCCACCTTGCCTATGCGCAGGAAATTGCCGGAGCGATGCTGCGCCGTCAGCAAGCCGAGGCGGTGGTCGCGGCGCGCAAGACATTGGTTGAAGGCGCCGTCGGCATGGTCGAAATGGCTCTCGATATGTTGAGCGCAAAGAACGTCGTGCACCTTGATGACGAGCGCAAGGCGGCGATGGTTTCCAACCTGATGGTTGTGCTCTGCGGTGAGCGGGACACGCAGCCGGTGCTCAATACTGGCTCGCTGTACCAGTAGGCTGAGCCAGAAGACTGAACAATGGCCCCCCCGGCGCGTAAATCCTTCCCCCTGCGGCTCGATCCGGCGCTATTTAGCGCGCTGGAACGGGCTGCGGCGGCGGATTTCCGCTCGGCTAATGCCCAAGTCGAAGTGCTGTTGCGCGAAGCTTTGGCGCGCCGCGGAATTAAGGTGTCAGCTTCTGAACCGGCCCGCCGCGGCAGGCCACCCAAAGAAGAATAACATGTTTACCCGATCTTGACCTGCTGCGGCTAGATTAGCAGCCATGAAAATGGCCAAAACCCTTATCGCAGCAGCATTCGGCGTATCGTTGCTGCTTCCCGTTACATTGCTCGCGCAAGGCGCAGCGCCCTATACGATAGTCGAAAGTGGGCGGACGTTCTCGCGGCTGCAAGACGCAGTCAATGCCATCGGTGGCGGCACGGCGACGATCCGCATTGCTCCGGGACGCTACGCGGATTGTGCGGTGCAGGAAGCTGGCGATGTCACCTTTATCGCCGAAGTTCCCGGCCAATCGACCTTTGAGGGCGAGGCTTGCGAAGACAAGGCCGGGCTGGTGTTACGCGGGCGCTCAAGCCATGTCGAAGGGCTGGTTTTCGCTAACGAACATTCCAGTTCAGGCAATGGCGCGGGCATTCGCGCCGAACGCGGCCAGATCAGCATTTCGCAATCGTGGTTCCGCGATAGCCAGCAGGGCATCCTGTCATCTGATGATCCCACGGGCTCGATAACCGTTGATAAATCGACCTTTACCCGGCTTGGCACCTGCGCCTTCAGTGCGGGCTGCGCGCATTCGATCTACGTTGGTAACTTCGGCTCGCTGACCGTAACCCGCAGCCGGTTCGAGATCGGGCGCGGCGGGCACTACCTCAAAAGCCGTGCCGCGCGGATCGGCGTGTTCGGCAACAGCTTTGACGATTCGGCAGGCAAGTGGACCAATTACATGATCGATCTGCCCGCAGGTGCGACCGGGCGGATCGCCAATAACTGGTTTGTTCAGGGCAAGGAGAAGGAAAACTACTCCGCCTTTATCGCCGTGGGGGCTGAAGAAAAACTCCACAGTTCTGCGGGTTTGATGATCGAAGCCAACGATGCTCGGCTGGTTCCGGGGCTTGATCGCCCGACCGCCTGGGTGGCGGATTGGTCGGGTGAGGCGTCGCTGGGGGCCAATAGTTTAGGCGAGGGGCTGAAGCGGTATGAGCGGCGGTAACCTAGAGTAAATGCCCCGCCCGGTCGCGCTTGGTGGTGAGGTAGCGGGCATTGTGCGGGTTGGCGGGGAGCTGGTGCGGCACACGTTCCACCACCTCAACACCTTCGTCTTCGAGCGCAGAAACCTTGGCCGGATTGTTGGTCATCAGCCGTATTTTGCTCACCCCCAAAAGCGTCAGCATCCGCGCAGCCACGGGGAAATCGCGTGCTTCTGAGGGTAAGCCGAGGCGGTTATTGGCATCGACGGTATCGAAGCCTTGGTCCTGCAATTCATAGGCGCGCAGCTTGTTTATAAGGCCAATTCCCCGGCCTTCCTGACGCAAATACACCAGCACGCCCCAGCCGCCGCGCTGCGCTTCAGCCGCCATCGCGTGCAGCGCGGCATCGAGTTGTGGGCCGCAATCGCACTTCAGGCTGCCGAGGATATCGCCGGTCAAACACTCCGAATGTAGGCGCACAAGTGGTGCACAAGTGGCGTATTGATCGCCTATAACCAGCGCAACATGCTCGCGCAGATCGTCCGCCGAACGGAAGGCGACGACTTCCGCCGTATCGCTCGCCGAAATTGGCAGATGAGCCCTCGCGGCAATCGCCAAATGCCGGGTGTCTTGCCACTCGGCCAGATCGCCGCTGGAGACCACCTGTGCTTCTCCCCCCGCCGAAGGATCGACCAGATAGGCCGGCAATATTCCTGCTAGCCGAGCGAGGGTCATCGCGGTGCGGGCAGCGCCCTCATGGTCAATGTGGTCAGCGAGGAATGGTCCCTTCATCGGATGGGCTAGATCGAGCGCCGGATCGGCGAGCACCCGCGCGGCGGTAAGGTCAAAAGCCTCCGCCCCGCGAATCAACACCGGCGCTTCGGGCACCGCCGCCTCGCGCTGGTTGGTGAGCTTGAGCGTCACCGCGCGCGCCGCCGAAATCAGCATTCGCGATGAGGTCATCCCCGGCGCGAATCCAGTCTCGGCTGGCAGCAGGCGCAGCACGCCATCGACCTCGATCGGCCAGCCGTGCCGCAGCGCATCAAGCGCCAAGGCAACACGGCGGGTCGCTCTCAAATGGCGAACTCGGTGATCAACGGCACATGGTCCGAGGGTTGTTCCCAGCGCCGAGTTTCTTCGACAAACCTGTGGCTGGATGACTGCGCGGCCAATGCGGGCGAGGCCCACATATGATCGAGCCGCCGCCCGCGATCCTTTTCCTGCCAGTAGGTGCGGTATGACCACCACGACCAGTTGCGCTCGGGTGCGGGGATATGCTTGCGCCCCAGATCAACCCAGCCGTGGGCATCGGCAAAGCGGGTGAGCGTTTCCACCTCCAAGGGCGTATGGCTGACCACCTTCAGTAGCGCCTTGTGATCGTAAACGTCGCTTTCCAACGGCGCGATGTTGAAATCGCCGACGATCAGCGTGGGCCGGTCGAGCGCGTCCGCCCAGCGGGTCATGCGCTCAAGGAAATCGAGCTTCTGGCCGAACTTGGCGTTGACTTCGCGGTCGGGAATATCGCCGCCAGCCGGTATATAGACGTTCTCAAGTACTACATCGCGGCCCAGCAACTCAACCCCAACGTGCCTCGCCTCGCCGTTCGCCTGCCAGTCATTGCGGCTAAGCTCGCGGATCGGAATGCGGCTGACGGTTGCCACACCGTGATAGCCCTTCTGCCCGTGAACGGCGCGGTGGACATACCCCGCCGCCTCAAACGCCGCGTGCGGGAACAGATGCTCCTCACACTTGATCTCCTGCAGGCACAGCACATCTGGCGAATGCTCGCCCAAAAACCGCACGACTTGCTCGGCGCGCAGGCGGACCGAATTTATGTTCCACGTGGCGATTGACAGCATGGAATGGCTTTAGTGCGGAATTGTCGCGCCGCAACTCCCCCCTTCGCATATCCGGTCTTGCGCAACCTTGGATTGGGACTGGTTGGCTTCAGGCCGGAGCGAGAATGCCGGTGGCCGAGAACCGGAGCGGAGCGACCATTAAGGTCGTGAGCACCGGAAGCGCAGGACGCTGGCGTTCGCAGCCCGGCATGAAGCCAACCAGCCCAATCCAAAGAAAACCCTCGGTCCGGGGGCATTGGACCGAGGGTTCCTTTTTGCGTTCGTCACGCTAGTCGACAACACCGCTTTATTGCGAGGCGTGGGTAACAGGGGGGAAACCACCCTCGTGCCGTGTCGTCGAAGTCCTATTTAGGGTCTGGTCGCTTGCTGTTCAATGAACAGAAGTCAGATCATTGTCACAGTTTGTCGCAAGCCTCGGGCAAATGAAGGCGGAGCGTTTCAACTCAGCGATGAGTGGTCCCGCGCGGATCGTTGAAGCGAAACATATTGTCAGAAACGGCCATGCCATAGCGCTGGCTCGAAAGCTGGATCAGCGTCTGGCGATTCTGCGAATCGAGCGCGGTCCAGCCGGTGAGCTCTAGCCCGCCGGGCGCAGATGCCTTTTTGACGAAGCGCATGGTGATCACGCCGTATTCGGGATGCGCCTTGTCGCGCACTTCAAACACCAGCCAGTTCGAATCGCCGCCCTCAACCAGTCGGCCAAATTTGGAGACATCACGCGTGGGATTGAGCAGTGCGCCGAGTGGGCTGTTCTTGATCGGCCAGCGCTGCACTTGCCGGGTTTCATAATCGACAAAGGTCATCGCCGCGCCGTCTGAAACGATCAGCAGCGGGACGCCGGGGGCATATTGAAAGCGGATGCGGCCGGGGCGCTTGAGCGTGACGACGCCAGAGGCCTTGCGGCCATCGCGGTCAGTCTGGGTGAAATTGGCCTGCATTGTGCTGACGGCGCGCAAGGCAGCCACCGCGCGGTCAATTTCGGTGGTGGCCTGCGCTTGGCCTTGCGGCTGCACCTGTGCTTGGGCAGGCAGCGCAAGCGGCGCGGAAACGACGAGCGCCGCCATAACGGCGGTGCTGGAGCGGAAAATCATTGATCGAATGTGGTTCATAGCGCGCCGGTTACTAGCGCAGGATTGAACCGATTGTGAACCCGCCCCGGAAACCCAGGGCGCGCGGCTCACTTGATCTTGGCTTCCTTGAACGCGACGTGCTTGCGCACAACCGGATCATACTTGTTGAAGCTCATCTTCTCAGTCGTGTTGCGCGGGTTCTTCTTCGTTACATAAAAGAATCCGGTATCGGCGCTGGAGACCAGACGGATTTTGACGGTTGCGGGCTTCGCCATTTCTAACTTCCTGAATGCGATTCGGACCTGATGGACCGCTAAAACACAAGCGGCAGCGACACGCCGCCCGCTCCAAGGTTCGCGCCATTGGCGGGAATGGGGAGAAAAGTCAAACGGGTTGTGTTGGGTTTAGGCCCGATACAGAACTTACCAGTTGATCAGGCCAATATTCTACACGAGACGAACAACGTCGTCACGTCACCGTTCCCTACGCGCTGTAGCAATCCGCCTTAGCATCGAGAGATCAGCGGTTTTTACTTCGTGCCATGGTTTCGACTGCCCGCATGCGTAACGGACGTAAACAGAACCGCGAGCAGCATCCGCTCGGCTGCGAGACGGCTTGTAGAAATTAAGGAACAGCAGATAGTCCTTGTCTACGTCGAGATAGAACGCCCCGCTGTCGTGCTCTTCAAAAAAGAACACGGTTTTACCGGGACGACCTTTGAAAATTTCTGAGGGACGCAAGCCATACTTTGTCACAACACTATTTCCGCCCCATCGCTTCATATAGCGGGCATCAGGCTCATCGTTCCAAGTATCGAATTGCGAGACAAGGTGCGCCCGGATGACGAGGTCGGCTTCACGATACTCTTGCTGGACTGATGCCCCCGAACAAAGCGCCGTAGCGGGCGTACTGACTGTCACCGTCAGAATGGCCGCGACAATTTCGAACGGTTTGCGCATTGGTCGCAGATTAATGATAAATCTGACGTCTGCAATGGGTCACCTCCTCACCTCGGCCTCGCCACAACCAACATCTGTTTCCCCATCGGCTTGAACGGCGAGAGCAGGTAGGCGGCTATTAGCACTGGCCACACCGGCAGCCGTGATTTCACCGTTAGCGGCAGGAACCTGGGCCGGACTTCGAGGACTTCCCAGCCGTGGGCGGTGAGGAAATCGGCCATTGTTACGTGCGAATAGACCGCGACGTGGGTGTAATCGTCGAAATATTCGCGGAAAGCGTAGCGGTAGTTGGGCTGGATCATCGTCAACGTCCCGCCTTTCACAAGCACCCGCGAAATTTCACCCAGCGCCGCTTTGAACGCCTCTTGCGGCAGGTGCTCGAACAGGTTTGAGGCGAAGGCATAATCAACGCTGCCATCGGCAATCGCGCTCAGGTCAGTCACCGAGGAGATCACCGCTTCGACGCCGCGTGCGACGCGCGCCTCAAGCCCTTCCCAGGCATCCACAGCAATCCGGTGGCGGGCGGTTACGCTGTTGATGAAATCGCCATAGCCCGCGCCGAGATCGAGCACGCAGGCATCGGGCGCGATGCGGGCCTTGAAAAAGTAGCGCCACAGCGCCTGCCACAGCACGCCCCGGCGCTGGTCCTCCACCAGTCGCGAGCCATGATAATCGCCGCTCACGCGTATCGTTTCCAATCCGACAGCAGCCCAAAAATCATCCGCATGCCAACCGTCAGCCCACGCAAGTTGTTGATGTTGCCGCCTTTGCTCAGGCCGATGCGAGCGTGGAAGGTGATCGGGCATTCGAGCAGCACCAGCCGCTGCGCCAGCGCCGTATCGAGGAAATGCGCGTTAAATTCGAGGTTCACCGCCGGGTTAAGGTGCGGCAGCAGTTCCTGAAGCGCATCGCGGCGGCACAGTTTGTAAGTGGTGCCAACATCGGTGATCGTCCCGCGGCCAAGATGCTTGGCCTCCAGCAATTTGCCGACAAACAGGTTGCCGTAATACATGAACGCGGTGAGCTGGGTGAGGTATTGCCGCAACGGCTCGACGATGCGCGATCCATTCACCACATCGGCGTGCGGCGCATAGGCGAGCAGTTTTTCAACGTCATAGGCGCGGAAGGTGCTGTCACCTTCGCACAGCACGACGAATTCGGTGTCGGCGAACTTCACCGCTTCGCTGAGGCAGCGGAAAACGCAGCGGCCATAACCTGGACGCAGCTCGTTAAAGGTGATCGCGCCTGCGGCCTCGGCGCGGTTAAAGGTGGCATCGCTGCTATTATTGCTGACGACGATCACGCGTTCAACCAAGGGATGCGCGGCGAAATCTTTGACCGCTCCGGCTATCGAATCCTCGTCATTATAGGCGGTTAGCGCGACAGTCACCTTGCGGCGTTCAATCGGCGTGTAGCGGACCGGGGCGTCAGGCTTTTTGTGTTGGAGCAGATAGAGCAGATCGAACAGCGAGAGCACAATGCCCAGCATAATCGGCACGCCGCTGTACCACACCAGCCATTCGGCCACCGGATCAAGCAGCGCGTGAAGCCCCAGCAGATAGCGCGGGAATACCAGCAGCACGCCTGCCAGATACATCAGCAAACCCGCGCAGAAGCACAGCATTCCATACATCAGGAACGGCTTGTCGAAGGGGTGCTTCGCGCCCGAATCTGAGTTGCGGAAGGCCATTGGTATCGTTCCTGAGCGCGCATCGTCTGCCGAATGCGCTGCTGCTAACAGGTTAGGGCGGCTTGGTTAACAAAATCCTGCTATCCACATGCTGCCACTGGCCTTCACGCCCGCTTTGGCGCTAGCGTGGCGGCGGGCAGATCGCGGAACAAGCGCGCGCAGGGAGTTCGTGATGTTGAGCCGTGAGGTCAGGGGGCAAATTCTGCGCTATGGGCTGAGCGGGCTGGCGCTCGCGGTGATCTATTCGGTGGTTTACTGGCTCTGCGCAGCGGGGCTCGGAATTTCGCCCTACGCCGCCAATACTATCGCATTCGCGTGCAATCTGGTGGCGGGATGGGCATTGCATTCGCGTTGGAGCTTTAAGGGTTACGGCCCGAGCGGACCGGCGGTAGGCGCCTATGCCCGGTTCTTCGTGGTCAACGGTATCGGCTTCGGGTTGAACTCTGTCTGGGTCTGGCTGATCGTTTACCGGATGGGCGGGGGGGTTGAATGGCCGATTGTGCCGATTGTCACGCTCACCCCGGCGCTGTGTTTTGTTTTGAACCGGTTATGGATTTTCAACCGGGCTGTGTAACGGCGGCGGCTTTATGGTTATGGGCGCGTAATGATGGATTCACCTCAAAGCCAAGGCCATCAAGCCGCCCCGCTAGCGCGCTATGGCATGCTGGTTGCCGGGCTTTTCACGGCTGCGGCGGCGCTGTTTTGCTTGGTGCTTTATCTGCGCACGGCGGGACACTTGATCGCCTTTCCCTATGAGATTGACTACGGCGAGGGCATCGTCTGGCAACAAATGCGGCTGATTGCGGATGGTCACGGCTATGGCCGGATCGATCAGTTTCCCGCCATCGTCTTCCACTATCCGCCGCTTTATCACGCCACGGCATCGGCGCTGGCGTGGTTGGGCGGATGGGACCAGCTAGCGACCGCGCGCGCTTTTTCGGTGGGCTGCACGCTGATCGCCGGTGCGGTTGCCGCCGCGATTGTTGCGCGGCTCGCAGGGCTTGAGGCGCGGCGTGATGCCGGGTGGATATGCGGCATTTGGGCGGCGGTGATTGCGCTGAGCTTTCGCTCGGTGCTGATGTGGTCAAGCGTGATGCGCGTCGATATGCTGTTCGTCGCGCTCAGCCTTGCGGGATTTTATGCAGGCATGCGGGCCTTGACCCAGCCGCGCGCGATATATGCCGCCGCCGTGCTGTTCGTCGCAGCGATTTTCACCAAGCAAACCGCGATTGCCGCGCCTGCCGCCGTTTTTGCCACGCTGCTCTATTTGCGGCCTAAGCTGGCGCTGCGCGGGATTGCAACGGTGCTGGTGGTCAGCGTTGCTGCGCTTGGGCCAGTAATGTGGCTGTCTGACGGCCAGTTTTTTCAGCATATCATCATGTACAACGTCAACCGGATCGACATCAGCAACGGCTTGCGCAGCTTTAAGGTGGTGAGCGGCGCCTGGGCCTATTGCGTGATCGCGGCCTGGGCGATCTATGCGCTGCTGGGGCGTTATGCGGCGTCGCCCGGCGATGCGCTCAAGCTCAGCCTGCGCCAGCGGTTGATCGCCGATCCTGGACAAGCCAGCTTCGTGATGGTTCTCGCCTATTTCGCCTTGGCGACGCTGATGCTCGGGCTGGTGTTCAAATCAGGCTCCTCAGACAATTACTATCTTGAGTGGGAATTCCTGCTCGGGATATTTGCGGGCCTCGCGCTGTTCGAAGCAATGTTCGCGCAAAGTGCCAAGCCGCAACCCGCCGCGCGGCGATGGATTGCAGGCGCGGCTTTGGGCTATGTCGCGTGGTTATCGGTGTCGATGTTCTGGAATTTTTCATACTATTACACCATGGCATCGGGACAGCGCGCGGAGATGCAGGCGCTGGTCTTGTTGGTAAAGCAGGCGCAAAAACCGGTTATTTCAGACGATATGGTAGCAGTGTTGCGCGGCGGAAAAACTGTGCAGTGGGAACCGGCGATCTTTGCCGAACTCGCGCACAAGGGCATCTGGGATGAACGCCCGTTCGTTGCGATGATAAAGTCTGGCCAGTTTGCTTTCTTCGTCACCGAGGCATGCCCCGGCGATAAGGTGCTTTACGAGCCGCGTTATAACCGGGCGGTGTCTGATGCGATGATGGCGGCCTATCCGGTGCAGCGCGTGCTCGGCGAATACCATCTGCATTTCCCCAAGGGAGGCTTACCGCCTGAAGCTGTCGCGATGCGATCAGAGGGTAACTGCGTTCCGCGAAGGTGAGGGATTAGTCCTCGACCTCATTATAGGGTTTAATCGGCTTGAGGCCTTTATAGCGTTCCTTTGACGGTGCGTGGCCAAGCGCCGGCAGTTCGGTGATTGATGGCGGAACGGCGGTATCGGGCAGGCGGTCGAGCAGATCGCGCACCAATGTTAGCCGTCCGCGTTTTTGATCGTTGAAATCGACCAGCGTCCACGGAGCATGCGGTGAATGGGTGGCCTTAAGCATCGCCTCACGCGCCTCGGTATAGTCATCGTACTTCTCGCGCGCAGAGGCATCGATGGGCGAGAGCTTCCACACTTTGAGCGGGTCGTTCTGCCGCTCGGCAAAGCGGGCTTCCTGTTGTTCCTGATCGCAGCACAGCCAGTATTTGAACAGCAGGATGCCATCATCGACCAGCAGCTTTTCAAAGGCGGGCGTGGCTTTGAGGAAGGCATCGGCCTGTTCGGGCTTGGCAAATCCCATGACCTTTT
Source organism: Novosphingobium sp. (assembly GCA_043758655.1). Taxonomy (GTDB): domain Bacteria; phylum Pseudomonadota; class Alphaproteobacteria; order Sphingomonadales; family Sphingomonadaceae; genus Novosphingobium. The sequence goes on along the minus strand of JAYVNC010000356.1, from coordinate 12,384 downwards.
CGACGCCGGCGCGGTTGTACCATGATCGATCAAACAGCACTATTTCGCCCTTGCCGGGCAGGTGACTGATATAGCGCTGGAAATACCATTGTCCGGCCTCAGCCTCGCTGGGTTTGGACAGCGCGACGATGCGGCATTGGCGCGGGTTGATACGGCTATAGATCGCTTGGATCGCGCCGCCCTTACCCGCAGTATCGCGTCCTTCAAACACCACGGCAATGCGCGCACCAGTCGCCGCCGCCCATCGCGCCATGCCGACAAGGTCTGCCTGCATCGGTTCGAGCAGCTTTTCGTACTTCTTGGATTTGAGAGATTTGGCCATGCTGCAACGCTGCGCTGATTGGCGGCTGAGCGCAATGGGTTCATGGGGGCTGCGATTCCTGCTCGCGTCCAGCAATGTTACAAGTTACATCGGAAAAGATGTCAGATAACAACGCACCCGCCCCCGATTACACCATGCTTCCGAGCGACAGCGCAGAGCTGTTCGCCGCGCCGCTGCAACGACCGCCGCATGTTGGCAATGATTGGCTCGAACCGGCGCAGTCCAGCTACAGTTCGGATGAAGATCAGATCTGGGACGAACTGTTTGCCCGGCAGATGGAAGTGCTTCCGGGGCGGGCGGCGAGCGCATTTATGGCGGGGGTCGATCGCACCGATCTGGGCCGAGGGGGCGTGCCTGAATTTGCGCGGCTATCAGAACAGCTCACCGCGCTTACCGGCTGGTCGGTGGTGCCGGTGCCGATGCTTATCCCCGATCACGTGTTCTTCTGGCACCTTGCCAACCGGCGGTTCCCGGCGGGCAATTTCATCCGCACCCGCCAGACATTCGACTATATTCAGGAGCCCGATGTTTTTCACGATGTCTTCGGTCATGTGCCGCTGCTCACCGATCCGACCTATGCCGATTACATGCAGGAATATGGCCGCGCCGGGTGGAAGGCGATGCGGTACAATCGGCTGAAGGCGCTTGGCGCGCTCTATTGGTACACGGTGGAATTCGGGCTGATACTCGAAGGCGATTCTGTGCGGGCCTATGGCGCGGGGATCCTATCGGGGCCTACTGAAGCGGTGTTCGCCGTAGAAGCGGCTTCGCCCAACCGGATCATGCTTAACGTCGATCGGGTGATGCGCACTGACTATGTAATCGACGATCTCCAGCCAACTTACTTCGTCATTGAGAGCTTCAAAGACCTGTACCACCAGACGGTGGAGCGCGATTTTGACCGGCTCTATCGCAGCCTCGGCTCGGGCTTCACCTATGCCAATACCGCGGTGATTGATGTCGATAATGTGGTGAGCCGGGGCAGCTTGGAATACCACCTGCGCGGCGGGCGCGGCAGTGGGGCTCTGGCGGTTTAGTTTAACGCAATTTCAGGCCGCGCCGCTCATCCGTTGCAGCGTAGCGAGCGCGGCTTTGAGCGCGCGTTCGGTTTCTTCAGGATTGACTGGTGCAGGCATGGCCGAAGCCGTGCCTGCGGCCATTGCGCCGGGCGAATCGAAGCGGCGAACGCTTGTGCCGTTGTTGAACGGTGTATGCCCTGACTGTCCGGGGAAGATGACGACCGGTTCGACCGGTGCTTGCTCATCAACTGGTTCTTCAACGCGGACAAAGGTTTCGCGCAAGGTTGGCTTCATTCCGAGCAGCGAGCCGAACGATTCCTCATCCGCGCCGTCGGGCGCTTCGGTTTGAGCAGGCTCAGCTTCGGCGATAGGCGGCTGGGGTGGGAAACCTTGAACCGCAGCAGGAACAGGTTGCCCCGGCCTGCCGAAAAGACGTGGCGGCAGTACCGAATCCAAGGATTCTTCGTCATCCTGATCGTCGAAGCTTAAAGGCCGCATAGCTGAGGGCATGGCTGTTGGCTGCGCGGAGGACAGCGGCGATGCCATCTCCGAAATCGGATTTGCCGGGGCTGCGGGCGCGGGCGGGGCGAAGGCAAGCGGCACAGCAAAGCGCTGAGGAGGTGCTTGCTCAATAGGCGCGGAAAATGGTGTGGCTGGCGGTTCTATCGCCGCGCTCTCCGTCGGCGGAGCAAATGCGCTGGGTACGGCAAAGTGCTGCACAGGCTCGGGCGCGGCGGGTGCAATTTCAGCAACTGGCGCGGCATGAGCTGACCCACGGCGGCGCGAGATGGCGAGGGCCAGCCGCTCGGCCAGTTCAACCACGCCGAGTGACGCAATCGGCGCTGTCATCAGCTTTTCAGCGGCATCGCTGGGCACTAGCCCGAGCACTGCGACGACCGGCTCGGACTCAGGAGCGGCGGCAAGAGGCGCTGCGGCCACCTCGGCTTCTGGCTCAAACGTTTGCGGGGCGGGCGTGGCAAATGCGCGCAGCGCCGATGCCGCATCGACCAGCTGCGGTTCCCCGGTTTCGAATGCGCCGGTTTCGCTGGTTATGGCTTCGGGCTGAACAAAGGGACTGGCAAACTGCGTAGGCGCTGGCTGTGAATAGGGTTCTGACTCATCAGTGCCTTGCGCATAGACGCCAATCGGGTTTGCCGAAGGTGCGGCGAAAGGTCGGGCCTCATCCACGAGCGCCGCTGAAGGCGTAAGTGCAATAGTTGATGGCGGCACCGGCTGGTGCGCCTGCGTCGGTATCGGCAAGCTATGGCGATTCCATGGATCATAAACATGGTTCGTCTCAGCAGATTCTACTGCGATGGCAGCCGCAACGGCTTCCTGCTCAACTTCGCCGTCGTCGCCATCAGTTATTTCAGTGAACGCGCCCAGCTCTGCCAAATCAAGGATCTGCGGCGCACCGCCCGGCAAAGGCATGTGCTCGTGAAATTCGAGAGCATAGTCTTCCTCCATCGCCAGCGCGCGGCGGCGCCCCGGGATGGCATTGGCGTTCTGGTTGTTTGTCGCGGCATCGAGCCGGGCGAAATCTTCGCCATCTTCATACGGCGCATCCGCGCAATCCATTTTCCGAAAGCTGCGTGGGGCCGCCACGTCACGCGGGCGGGCAATACGGCGTGCCAGCATATAGCCTGAGATTGCGCCGACGAAAAACAGCGCGAGAGCCAGCAGTATGCGCGCCTTTATGCCCAGCGGCGGGGCAGCGATTGGCAACACCAGATCAACTCGCAGCGCCAGCACCAGATTTTCGAGCGCAACTGTGCCGATGGCAAGGCTGCCCAAGCTGAGCAGCGCAGCGCACCACAGCGCCACCATTGCCGGAAACAGCGGATGGCGCGTAATCGACGCCTTCGCCTTTGCATTCCCCTTGGGCTCAATCCTGGCCAAGTCTCAAACCCCTGCTGGTGTGCAGCGTCCTGACCTATTCAGGCTGCGACGCTGTTTGTTTCGATCTGCAGACCTACCAGTGTTTGGTAAACACGAAGATAACGATCAACGTTTTGGGCCCAGTCGTGGTGGGCGCGAACGTGTTCAAATCCCTTTGCAACGATGCTATCCCATTCAGACCGGGCATCGAACAGTCGCGCCAATGCGGTGGCGCAGGCGGCGGGATCATCAGGCCCGAACAACACGCCGGTTTCGCCATCGGTAATTAGTTCGCGGTGGCCGCCGACCGCGCTGGCGGCAACAAGTTTGCCCTGCGCCATGGCTTCGAGCGGCTTGAGCGGCGTGACCAGATTGGTCAGGCGGCTGGCCTTGCGCGGATAGGCCATCACGTCTGCCAGCGCGTAATAGCGCTCAACTTCATGGTGCGGAACGCGGCCGACAAAGCGGATTGCGTGCGCAGCGGGGCTTGCCTCAGCCTGCGCCTTTAACGCCGCCTCACATGGTCCGCCGCCAACCAGCAGCAACCGCGCATCGGCGTGGCTTTCGAGCAGAAGCGGCATGGCATCGATCAGCACGTCGAGGCCTTCGTAATCGTAGAACGAGCCGATGAAGCCGATTACCGGGCCTTCACCAAGATTAAGTTCACGCCGTAGCGCCGGATCGGGGGCCGCCGGATCGCCGAACAGCGAAAGGTCAACGCCGTTGGGCGAAAGGGTGATTCGCGCCGGACTGTTGCCGCGCGAAATCAGATCGTCTTTCAGCCCTTGGCAAATCGTCACCACAGCATCAGCGCCTGCAACAACGTGGTTCTCAAGGCTGCGCGTTAGCCGGTATTTGAGCGAGCCTGCGGTGCCGGTGCCATTGCCCACCGCCGCGTCTTCCCAGAAGGCGCGAATTTCATAGACCAGCGGAATGCCAAGCTTGCGCGATGCCCGCAGCGCCGCTTCTCCGCATAGCGCGGGCGAATGGGCGTGGAGCACATCGGGGCGCCAGTGTGCGCACAGCGCCTCAATCGCCGCCTGAAGCCTACTGATCTCGCGCCATTCGCGAAGCCCCACCGGACCCGCCGCCGCGCCGCGCGTGCGGTGGAACAGAATGCCGTCGGCTTGCTCGGTATCCGGCCCTTCTGCAAAATGCCGGAGACCCGTTATCCCGCGCACTTCGAGCCCCGCCGCCTGCTGCGCCTTCAAAATGGCGCGGGTGCGGAAGGTGTAACCGCTTTGCAGCGGCAGCGAATGGTCAAGGACGTGAAGAACGCGTGTCATGGCGCAATTCCCTGCCACACAAGGCTTAACGCGCCGTCAACCGCTCGGGTGTAACAGCCGGACACGATGATTGATTTTTTCGCGATCGGCCTGACTCATGCGCTGCTGGCACTGGCTGCCTGGCGGCTGCTTTTGCGCGATTCGCTCGATCATGATCCGGCTTCCCAACCAACGCCAGCCCCAAAGCCTGTTGCGGAAACCGGCGATGCTTGATCTGTTTCTCACCGCCTTTGTTCTGGGCTGGCTGGCACTCGGGATGCGGCGACCGTTCCTGTGGGTGCTGGTCTATCTTTACGTTGATATTGTTGCACCGCAGAAGATTTCGTATTTCCTGCTGGCATCACTGCCGATCTCGCTGATTGCCTTCTCCGCTGCGGCGGTTGGCTGGATGGTTGCCGATGACAAGCGCGATAGCCGCTTTACCGTGCGGCAGGGGCTGATCCTCGTGCTGCTCGCCTATTGCGGTATGACCACGCTGTCCGCCGATTTCCTTACTGAAGCTGCGGAAAAATGGGCGTGGGTGTGGAAAGCACTGGTTTTCGCCTCGTTCTTGCCGCTCACCCTGCGCACGCGTTTGCGGTTTGAGGCGGTGGCGCTGACCCTAGTGCTGTCCGCCGGAGCGATCATCATCACCGGCGGGATTAAGACGGCGGTTTCGGGCGGCGGCTATGGCTCGCTGCACTTTTTCGTCAATGACAACACCGGGCTTTACGAAGGTTCGATCATTTCCTGCGTGGCGATTGCTATCGTTCCGCTGATCTGGTGGCTGGTCAACCACGGCACGATCTATCCGAAGAATCTGTTCGTAAGGCTGTTCGGCGCGGCGTTGACGTTTGCGTGCCTGCTCATCCCGATTGGCACGCAGGCGCGAACCGGCCTGCTGTGTATTGCACTGCTGTTCCTGCTGTCGCTGCGATCGGTGAAAAAACGGTTCCTTTACGTTGGCTCCATGGTGGCACTGGCGCTGATTGCCGTGCCGTTTCTGCCCACCAGCTTTACCAAGCGGATGGATACTATCGGAAATCATCAGGCGGACGAATCGGCTTCGACGCGGGTCGCGGTGTGGATGTGGACGCTGGACTATGTGAAGGATCACCCGTTTGGTGGCGGCTTCGAAGCCTATCGCGCCAACAAGTTGTGGATCGAAATGCGCGATTCGGCGACGAACAGCAATGGCAACACTACCCACGTCGAAATCATACAAACCACCGACCAAGGCCGCGCCTATCATTCGTCCTATTTCGAGATGCTGGGCGAACAGGGCTGGCCGGGGCTGGTGCTATGGCTGACGATTCAGGTCATGGGTCTGTGGCAGATGGAAGTGCTGCGCCGCCGCTGGAGCCGCAAGGCCAAGGCGGAGGGTGCGGGGTCGGAATTGCAATGGCAGGCGCCGCTCGCCAATGCGCTCCAGCAGGCACAGCTGATCTATCTGCTTGGCGGGGCCTTTGTCGGCATTGCCTATCAGCCGTTCATCCTGATGCTGATCGGCATGCAGTGCGGGCTGTGGTCCTATTTGCGGCGAATCGATTCGCCCGCACCGAGCGGGTTGCGCCTGAAGCCCGTGATGACCGTGCCGAATGCCGTAGCGGCAAGCTGAGCAGCGTTGCGCGGGCAGGCAAAATGCGCCTAAAGCGGGCCTCTGTTGCCGGATTTAGGAGAGACGCCATGCAGATTCAGGACCTCGCCGCCAAGATTGGCGAGAATATCGGGACATCCGATTGGTTCACGCTCGATCAGGACCGCATCAACGCTTTCGCCGATTGCACAGAGGATCACCAGTTCATCCACATCAACCCCGAAATGGCGAAGATGACCCCGTTCGGCGGCACCATCGCGCACGGGTTCCTCACTTTGTCGATGCTGGCAGCGATGAGCGACAACGGCGTGCCAAAGCCTGCGGTAAAAATGGGCGTCAACTACGGCTTTGATAAAGTGCGCTTCCTCACGCCCGTTAAATCGGGCCAAAAGGTGCGCGGGCATTTCAAGCTGATCGAGCTTTCCGAAAAGCGCCCTGGCCAGTGGCAGGAAAAAATGGAAGTCACCGTCGAGATCGAAGGCGGTGACAAGCCTGCCCTAATCGCCGAATGGATCGTCCAGCTTTTCGTTTAATCGTAACATTATAGATAATATCAGGAGAGTTCCATGCGTGACGCAGTCATCGTTTCCGTCGCCCGCACACCTATTGGCCGCGCCTATCGCGGCGCATTCAACGCCACCCCAGCGCCAACGCTCGGCGCGATGTCAATAAAGGCTGCTGTCGAACGTGCAGGCATCGATGGCGCAGAAATCGACGATGTCGTGTGGGGCGCGGTGCTTACGCAGGGTGGGCAGGCGAACAATATTGGCCGCCTTGCAGCCCTGCGCGCGGGCCTTCCGGTATCGGTTTCGGCCCAGACAATTGACCGTCAGTGTTCATCGGGCCTGATGGCTATCGCCACCGCATCGCATCAGGTGACGATGGACCGCATGGATATTGTGCTTACTGGCGGGCAGGATTCGATCAGCACGATCCAGAACAAGGACATGCGCGTCGCCTTCGATCCTGAACTGCTCGCGATGCACCCCACGGTCTATATGCCGATGCTGCAAACCGCGGAAATCGTGGCGAAGCGCTATGGCATTAGCCGCGAAGCGATGGACGAATATGCGCTGCAATCGCAGCAGCGCACCGCCGCTGCGCAGGCCGCCGGCAAGTTCGATGACGAGATCGTCGCGGCCTCGGCGGTGATGTCAGTCACTGATAAGGTGACGGGCGAAACCAGCACCAAAGACGTTACCTTGACCAAGGACGAAGGCAACCGCGCCGATACCACGATAGAGGGCTTGGCAGCGCTGCAGGCGGTTATTCCGGGCGGTACGATCACAGGCGGCAATGCCAGCCAGTTATCCGATGGCTCGGCTGCCCTCGTTGTCATGGAAGCCGCGACCGCCGCGAAAAAGGGCCTTGCTCCGCTCGGACGGTTTGTCGGCATGGCGGTTGCAGGCACCGAGCCGGACGAAATGGGCATTGGACCGGTGTTCGCGGTGCCCAAGCTGCTGAGCCGCTTCGGGCTTAACATGTCCGACATCGGACTATGGGAACTTAATGAGGCCTTTGCCGTGCAGGTGCTCTATTGCCGCGATACGCTCGGCATCCCCAATGATCTGCTCAACGTCAACGGCGGCGCGATCTCGATCGGCCACCCTTATGGCATGACGGGCGCGCGCGCTTCTATGCACGCGCTGATCGAAGGCAAGCGGCGCGGCGCGAAGCATGTCGTTGTGACGATGTGCGTCGGTGGCGGCATGGGCGCGGCCGGGCTGTTCGAGGTGTTGTAGACGGCCGATGGGCGCGCTGCTCCGATGGATTGCTGGTAGGTGGGGTGGGCGAAAAGCGCGCCTAAAGCTTGACCGTGAAATTGAGCTGAAGGTGCAGTTGGCAAACGTGTGCCGTGCGCGGGTTCTTGCCGACCCAATTCTCTCGCCACTAGAACGAATGATCCAATGGTGGGATACCGGCGCAGCGCACGGTGCCTCCGACAAAGACCTGAGCGCTCTCGAAGACAAATACGCGATAAGGCTGCCTGAAGATTTCCGAGCATACCTCAAAGCCGTGATGCCGGAAGGGAACCAATGGGACCACGACGGCACCAAATGGTGGCCCTTGAATGAAATAAAAACGGTGCAAGAAGAATGCAAAGAATGGCCAGATCAATATCCGCCGACAGGTAACGGCGACAAGCAACTCGTTTTCGCCGATTGGCTAATTTGGTGCTACGGTTGGGCCATTGACTGTTCTGAGACTGAAAATCGGGGCAGGGTTTTAAAGGTCGTTGACGGGGACGAATACGTTGCAACCAGTTTCAATGATTTTCTCGATCGTTATCTGCGAAAAGACCATTCGATTTACGGATAACAAGTTCGGCGGAGTCGGTCCGTTCGAGGTTTTCTGACGCCCTTGCGTTGATTTGCTGAGCGGCGCATCACCGCCCAATGGGCATTGTCGAAATTCTCGGGCTCGCGGCCAGCGTTAGCCTGCTGGCGGGATGGCGGCTGTACCTGAGCATTTTTGCCACCGGCCTTGCCATGCGTTTCGGCTGGGTGCCGCTGCCGGAACACCTGCATTCGCTGCAAGCCCTAGCCAGTCCGTGGGTCATCGGCGTCGCCGCAGTGGCCGCGCTGGCGGAATTTTTTGCTGACAAGGTGATGTGGATCGATAGTCTTTGGGACACGGTGCACACCGCGATTCGGCCCATCGGCGGGGCGCTGTTGGCCTTGGCGCTGGTCGATCCATCGGACCCGGCGACGCAGGTTATCGCCTTTATTCTGGGCGGCGGGGCATCGCTGCTATCGCACGGAGCAAAGGCGGGAACCCGCGCGGCGGTAAATACCGTGCCCGAGCCGGTTAGCAATATCGTGGTTTCGAGCACCGAAGATGTGGCGAGCGCTGGGCTGCTGTGGCTGGCATATGCCCATCCGGCGGTAGCGGTTGGTGTTGCGGGGCTGTTGACGATCGTTGCGGTTGGGATTTTGTGGCAGGTGCGGCGGCTATTCAAATGGCTTTCAGGCCCGAAGAGGCCGCCCACTCCACACTCACCCGAATAGCGCTCAGGCAACAACCTTAAGCTGCTTGCGGCTGGCGTGCTTCTGCATCCACGCCTCTACCACCGGAGCAATTTTCCCGCGCCATTTCGAGCCGTTAAAGATACCGTAATGGCCAACTTCGGCGGCAAGATAATATTGCTTGCGGCTTTCAGCCAGCCCCGTGGCGAGCGTCAGCGCTGCTTTGGTTTGGCCGATACCCGAAATATCGTCGTTCTCGCCTTCAATGGCCAGAATGGCGGTATCGGTGATCGCGCCGATATCGACCTTGCGCCCGGCGTGGTAAAACTCGCCCTTGGGCAGCGAATGCTGCTGGAAAACGTGCTCAATGGTTTGCAGGTAATAGTCCGCATGCAGATCGCAGGTGCTGCGATATTCGTCATAGAACGCCTTGGTCGAATCGGCGCTTTCGCCATCGCCTTCGACCAGATGCTGGTACATCTGAAAATGGCTCTGCATATGCGATTGCATGTTCATCGACATGAACCCAGCGAGTTGCAAGAACCCGGGATAAACCTTTCGCCCGCCGCCCGGATAGGACAGCGGCACGGTCGCGATCACATTGTTTTTAAACCATGTGTGTGAGCGATCGGTGGCGACATCGTTGACACTGGTCGGGGCCTCGCGGGTATCAACCGGGCCGCCCATCATGGTGAGGGTAAGCGGACGGCACGGGTGCTTGTCGGCATTCATCAGCGCGGTAGCTGCCAGCGCCGGAACCGAAGGCTGGCACACCGCCATCATGTGCGCACCGGTGCCGATATGGTCCAGAAACAGGATCAGCTCGTCGATATAATCATCAAGCGTGAACTTGCCGGCGGACAGCGGAACCATCTTGGCATCGTGCCAATCGGTAATGAAAACCTCAGCGCGCTCAAGCATCCGGGCGAGCGTGCCGCGCAGCAGCGTGGCGAAATGCCCGCTCATCGGCGCGACGATCAGCAGCTTCGGCGCGTTTTCGGGCAGGCCTGGGTGGCTGAAGCGCAGCAGATTGCCGAACGGGCGGTGTACGACGATGGCCTCGGTTACCGGAAAGCTGGTGCCATCGACAGTCACCGTTTCGATATCGAAGGCCGGTTTGCCGCGCGGTGCAGCGGCGTGGGCGAAAACCTCAAGCGCCGATGACACCATCGGGGTTATGCCGAACGGATCCATCTGCATTATCGGATTCTCGAGCATCTCAACCCCCGCAGAGGCCCAGGCGCTGGCGCCGGTCAGCCAGGCACGATTCAATTCATGGGCAGTATAGAGCAATCACTGGCTCCCGATTGCGCCGGACATCGGCGAATAAGAACGCCCAATCTGGCCCTCTCGCGCCTATGTTGCAATGCACAAAAAGCATTTGGGTTCAAAAAAGCAATCTATCACCTTTTCCCCGCGCCTGCTCTGCGCTAGTTCGCGCGGCCATGGACAGCCCAATGGTCGCACCCGATCTCGCCTCGGTAACAATTCCTGACCCCTCTGCTGCGGCGATCCTCGCTGAGCTCAAGCCTGCGCGCAGCCTAGGCCCGTTGCGGATGATATGGCGGCAGGCGCTGTACTATCCCGGCCATTTGGCTATTGCCATGGCGGCGCTGGTCACCACATCGGCGGCGACCTCTTATATTCCGAGCCGGTTCAAAGAGGTGATCGATAAGGGTTTCACTGCGCAAACCCAGATTCCCGAAATTGACCACGCCTTTGAACTGATGATGGTAGTTATCGTTGTGCTCGGCATCGGCACAGCGTTTCGTTTTTATTACGTATCATGGCTCGGTGAGCGGGTGGTCGGTGATATTCGCAAAAAGGTGCAGGCCAACCTGCTGCGAATGCCCCCCAGCTTCTTTGAATCGAACAGCCCGGCGGAGATTTCCTCGCGGATGACCTCGGACACCGCGCTGATAGAGGTTGTGGTCGGCACAACGGTTTCGGTGGCGCTGCGCAACATGCTGATCGGTGTCATCAGCACGGCCTATCTGTTTTACCTCGCGCCCCGGCTTACCGCGCAATTGTTGATTGCCATTCCTTTGATTGTTTTGCCGATTATCTGGTTCGGGCGGCGGCTCCGCAATGTTTCGCGCTCCAGTCAGGACCGGGTTGCTGATATTGGCGCGATGGTCACTGAGGTGCTTGGCGCGATGAAGATCGTGCAGGCGTTCAATCAGGAAAAGCGCGAAGCTGCGCGGTTTGATGACGCGGTTGAGGCGACATTTAACACCGCCAAACGCCGCATCCGCATCCGCGCGATGATGACCGCGGTGATCATGTTCCTGATCTTCGGGTCGATCACTGTGCTGCTGTGGCAGGGCTCAATCGGCGTCGCCACGGGCAAGATCAGCGGCGGAACGATTGCTGCATTTATTCTGGCGGGCGTTCTGGTTGCGAGTTCTTTCGGCTCGTTGTCCGAATCCTACGGCGATCTTGTACGCGGTGCTGGGGCTGCCAGCCGCCTTAACGAACTGCTCAATGAAAAGCCGCTGATCGCAGCCCCCGCCATGCCGATGGCGCTGCCCGAACCAGCGCGCGGCAGCTTGGTGTTCGATCATGTGACGTTTCGCTATCCAACCCGGCTTGAGGTTGCGGCGCTGCAGGATTTCTCTCTAACGGTGGAACCCGGCGAAACGGTGGCCATCGTCGGGCCTTCGGGCGCGGGCAAGAGCACGATTTTCCAGCTGGCCGAGCGGTTCTATGACCCGCAGTCGGGCGTGGTAAAGCTCGATGGGGTACCGCTGACCAAGGCTGATCCCGCCGATGTGCGCCGCCGCATGGCTTTTGTCCCGCAGGACGGGACGCTGTTCGCCGCCTCAGCGCGCGATAATCTGCGCTATGGCAATTGGGAGGCCAGCGACGAGGCGATCTGGGATGCGGCGCGCGCCGCCAATGCCGAAAAATTCCTGCGCGATCTGCCCGAAGGTCTTGAGACATTTCTGGGTGAAGATGGCGCGCGGTTATCTGGCGGACAGCGTCAGCGCATCGCGATTGCCCGGGCACTGCTGCGCGATGCGCCGATCCTGCTGCTCGATGAGGCGACGTCCGCGCTCGATGCCGAAAGCGAACAACTGGTGCAGCAGGCGCTCGACCGGTTGATGCAGAGCCGCACCACGCTGGTGATCGCCCACCGACTTGCCACTGTGCGCAAGGCGGACCGGATTATCGTGCTCGATCATGGCAAGTTGACCGAACAGGGCACGCACGATGAATTGGTCAAGGCGGGCGGAATCTACGCGCGGCTCGCCGCCTTGCAGTTCGACGAACAGGCATTCGCTTCCGTCGAATAGGATTGGCAATCCGGCTTCGCGCAGTATGGTTGCTTTTGCAA
>JAYVNC010000355.1:0-2631 GCA_043758655.1 Novosphingobium sp. | reverse complement strand
GCCGGCAATATTGGTGTCAAATCATTCTGGTTGAAGGGCGGGGGACGATTTACATTTGTCATCAGACGACCTTGCCGCAATATCCACTTCAGAGCAAGAAAGTGCCGCGTCAGCCCTGCGACACAATTGCTCGATCGCCTCGAGAATGCAGCCGGGGGCACGCCGGAGCGAGTCGTTGCGGTGCCTTCTAATCATACAGAGGTGGCCTGGCAAAACTGGACAGTGGGATAAGTGGATTTTCTGCCTGACGGCGGCCATCGTGCCGCATGACAGGAGATCAGATGAGCAGACGACCGCGCCGGAACCACAGCTCGGCTTTTAAGGGCACTTCGAAAAATCCAGGCTGGCCCATCTCGAAATCCCCGGTTCGTGCGCCGATCGCGCCCAAACCATGAATCCGATTTCAGCCGGCCAGGGAAGACCAATTTTTCGAAGTGCCCATAACGATAAACTTCGACGCGGGCCTCTTGATCGGGAACTTCTTTACCCGTGACCGGGTGCTTCTTCTTAGTCTCACCATCCCAGCGGGTGAGCGGCTTGCCGTGCTCGTCACGTTCCAGAACCTTCTGCTCGCAGTCGATCAGTGCATCTCGGTTTTGTATGGTCTTCACATCGCGCAGCACCGGTTCGGGCGGCACCTTGCCTTCGCCGTTGACTCGGAAATGCCATTGCAGATACCCGATCCATAGCACGAGCTGGGCAATCGCCGCCGCGCGCGGGTTGATTTCGATGCCTAGGAAATTCTCGGGCGTAATCGTGTGACCGCTCAGTTCCGCCACATATTGGCTTTCGCCTTCGGGCTCGAGCTCGGCCAGTCGGCCAACCACTTCGCCTTCCAGCTCTTTCATCCGGGCGAGCGCGACATAGAGGAAATTGCCGGTGCCGCAGGCGGGATCGAGCACGTTGGTCTGGGCGAGTTGTGCGCGGAATTTCTCGATAACGGCATGGGCTTCATCCGCCTTGCCCGCCTCGATCAGTTGACCGGCAGCCGCCTGCACCCCGGCCCAATCGGCGCGCAGCGGCTCCATGATCGTCGGCATCACCAACCGTTCGACATAGGCGCGCGGCGTGTAATGCGGGCCTAGCTTGGCGCGTTCTTTTCCATCGAGCGCGCGTTCCAGCAAGGTGCCAAAGATCGCCGGTTCGACATGGTTCCACTTGTGCGTCGCCGCCTCGATCAACAGGCCGATCTCACCGGCATTGAGGACAATCGCGGTGGTATCCTTGAACAGATAACCGTTGAAGCGCAGCACCGTTTCGCCCGCATCGCCTAGAACGCCCGCCAGCCCGCCCTCGTCCATCGCCCGCCAAAGCGAGGAAAGGTTTGGCGCGAAGTTCTCGGGGCGTTTCTGCATCCGGGTGAGGAAGTGAGTGAAGCTGCCTTCAGGGATGAGGCTTACATCTTCGGCAAACATCGTGAAAAGGCAGCGCATCAGGAAGTCGGCAACGCGGGTGGGATTCTGCTCCCGCTTTTCGAGGCGCTTGGATAATTCCGCCAAGTGCCCCGCTATCTCGCGGGTGACACGCGCTGCTTCCTTCGACGGATCGAGACTGAGCGGGTCGGCCCAGATGGTCGCAAGGCGGATGCGGATATCTTCGTCCCGCAAATCATCGAGTGCGATGCGGAAGCGGGCGGCATCGGGGAACTGGGTGTATTGCTTCCCCGTGCCGCTGAAATCGGCATAGACATCGATACAGTGGCCGACATCGGTGACGAGCAAGAACGGCGGCCAGCCATGATCGATGGGTAGCGCCTTGGCATAGCGTTCGGCCTGCCCGCGCGCTTCAACCATCGCCTTCGACCAGCCCGGGGTGCCGCGCTTGGCCGTGTCGCGTTTGAAGCGGGCGGCGGCAGTCTGGCCGAAAATGTCCAGGTCGGCCTCGCCCTGTTCGGCAGCCTTGCGGTCTGCATCGGAGCCTTGCTTGGCTTCCAGCACGAAGCAGTGGCGTTTGTAGGCGTCGATCCGGCCAAAGCTTTCGGTGCCGTCGGCCTCCTTCTGGAACACGCGGCGCTCGAACACATAGTCGTTGTGGGCATCGTCGGTGCGGCTGCCCTTGGGCGGATCGATCCCGAGCTGGGCGCAAAGGCCATTCACGAAGCTTTGCGTGTTCGCGAGTTCAGAGCCGCCGGTCGGCGCCCATTCGGCGATGAAGGAGTCGATTTGATCGTTATCTGACACGGATTGTTTGTAGCCGTCGAAGGTCATTTCTCGCAATCAACAAACGGAGTGGCAGTTTCATTTTGAATCAGCACCCTCATTCACCTTTCCGCTCGCGCTGCTCCGGCCGATGGTTTCGCGTGACCGAATTACATGCGCGGGCGGCTGCGCCTTGCCTTCGTCCCATTCAGATACCAGCTCGGGCCGCAGGCCGAATTCCGTTGCGAGGTCCGCGACGAGAGAAACCGGCTTCCTCGCGGCGTGTCGCGAATGTAGTTGAGGGACTTATGCTTCTTTAGTGTCCAACGGTCGCGGGAGCATTGCCGGGAAGCCCCTTGAACGGCATAACCTTGATCTCCCCCTCGCGCTTCCGGGCCTGCGCGATGTCATAGCTGTTCTGCATCCGCATCAGCGTGTCCATCGACACGCCGAACGCTTTTTCAAGCCGCAGCGCCATTTCGGACGAAAGCTG
>JAYVNC010000354.1:0-8296 GCA_043758655.1 Novosphingobium sp. | reverse complement strand
TGGCGATTGTCAGCCCGTTGATCCTGGTCGGCGGCCTCGCCATTCGTGGTGGTGGATGGGGCGCGATCATTGCCGGCGAGCCGTCCTTCCCACTTTATGCTACCCATTTTCCCATGCTTTATATTGGCCGATCATTGGGACTTGGCGCGGCCAGTTCGGTGATCGCTTGTCTTGCCATGGCGGGGTTGGTAACGGCGGTTCAGCTGACTTGGCGCAGACACAATATGCGTTAATCCACATCTTAATGTTGCATTCAGACTTGTAATCACATTATAGTGTGATAATTGGGCTCAATGACTGAAAGCACCATAGACCGCGTTCGCGAACTCGTTAGCGCCGGTCGCCTCACCCGTTCCGGCCTCGCCCGCGCCGCCGGACTCCACGCAAACACCTTGCGCGATTGCACCGAGGATGACTGGAACCCCACCTCCGATACGCTCGGAAAACTTGATAGATTTCTGTTTTCCAACGATGATTCTCCAGTGCTTGTCCCGATCGAGGAGATTATCGACGAGGCGCGCAATGGCCGAATGTTCGTTCTGGTTGACGATGAAGACCGCGAGAACGAGGGCGATCTGGTTATCCCGGCACAGATGGCAACGCCCGATGCGATCAACTTTATGGCAACCCACGGTCGCGGGCTGATCTGCCTTACACTGACGGGTGAGCGGATCGAACATCTCGGGCTTGAATTGATGAGCCGCCACAATGGCACGCGCCATGAAACCGCGTTTACAGTATCAATCGAAGCGCGCGAAGGTGTCACCACCGGTATTTCCGCCGCAGATCGCGCGCGCACGGTTTCGGTCGCTATCGATGGCAGCAAGAGCAAGGATGATATCGTCACCCCCGGACACGTATTCCCGTTGCGCGCGCGCGATGGCGGGGTGCTAGTTCGCGCCGGGCATACCGAAGCGGCGGTCGATATTTCGCGGCTCGCCGGGCTCAATCCCTCAGGCGTAATCTGTGAGATCATGCGCGAAGACGGCACCATGGCGCGGATGGATGATCTGGTGTCCTTCGCCCGGCTGCACAACCTCAAGATCGGCACGATCCGCGATCTGATCGCCTATCGCCGCAAGCATGATCGGCTGGTTTCAAAACGGGCTGAACTGGCCTTCACCAGCCGCTGGGGAGGCGAATGGAAGGCATGCACCTTTTTCAACAAGGCAACCGGCGATGAAACTATTGCTTTGGTCAAGGGAAAGATAGACCCGAAGACGCCAACATTAGTGCGAATGCACTCGCTTTCGATGTTCGCAGACGTTTTTGGCGAGGAAAATGATCGCACCGACCTGCTTCAGCGGTCGATGAAAATCATTGCCGAGGAAGGCTGCGGGGTAATCGTGGCGATAAACCGGCCGATGAGCCGCCTGATGACCCGCGTGATCGAGCTCAAAGAACAAGTGCGCGCAGGCAAGGATGTCCACTTCGGCGAATTGCGCGACTACGGCGTTGGCGCGCAGATCCTTGCGGAACTGGGCATTCACGACATGGTGCTGCTTACCAATACCCACCATTCACTCGTCGCGTTGGAGGGCTATGGCCTAAATATCGTTGGCGAAAGACCGATTGCCTAGGAGGTCTTATGGCCAAGTTTTTGATTATCGAAGCGCGTTTCTACGATCACCTCAATGAAATGTTGATCGCCGGGGCCAGAGCCGCGATCAAGGCGGCGGGGCATAAATGTGATGTCATCACTGTGCCCGGTGCGCTGGAAATTCCAAGCGCAATCGCGTTGGCGGACCAATCAGACCTATATGATGGTTATGTCGCCATCGGCGTGGTTATTCGCGGCGAAACTTATCATTTCGAGATCGTCGCGGGCGAAAGCGCGCGCGGAATTATGGCGCTGACGATGGACGGCCTTGCCATCGGCAATGGCATCCTGACGGTGGAGAACGAGGAACAGGCTTTGGTTCGTGCCGATCCGGCGCAAAAAGACAAGGGCGGCGAAGCTGCTAAGGCTGCGCTCGCCATGTTGGCGCTGCGTGAAAAATTCGGCGTTTAGGTTCGCTCACCAAACCTTCACGCGTTTTTCCGGCGATAGGTACAGCTTGTCGCCGGGCTGAACATCAAACGCGCGGTACCACGCATCGAGATTGCGCACGGTCAGCGCGCGGTGCATTCCCGGGGCATGGCCATCGGTCGCAATGCGGCCACGCAAGGCTTCCTCACGCATTTTGGTCGCCCTTGATTGCGCGTAAGCGATGAAGAACCGCTGATCGCCGGTGTAGCCGGCAATGACGGGCGCCTGCTTGCCCTTTAGCGAGGCGTGATAGGCATCGAGCGCGGCGGCAAGCCCGGCCACATCGGCAATGTTCTCCCCCAGCGTCAGGTCGCCGTTGACGTGCAATCCTGGGAACGGTTCATAAGCACTGAATTGCGCCGAAAGCGCTTTTCCGGCTTGACGGAAGTGAGCCTGGTCAGATGGCGTCCACCAGTTGCGCAGCTTGCCCATCGCGTCAAAATCGGCGCCGTTGTTATCGAAGCTGTGGCTGATCTCGTGGCCGATCACCGACCCGATTGCGCCATAGTTGTAAGCAGCGTCAGCCTTAGGATCGAAGAAGGGTCGCTGAAGGATCGCGGCGGGAAAATTCAGCGCATTCTGCACCGGCAGGTTCACTGCGTTGACCAGCTGCGAATTCATCCACCATTCGCGGCGATTAAGCGGCTTGCCGATCTTGGCGATCTGTTGGGCATAGCGCGCCTGTTCGCCGCCAATCGCATTGGCATAGGCGGTATCGGGCTTCAGCGTGTAGCCGCCATAGTCCTTCCAGCTATCGGGATAGCCGACACCGACTTCAATATTGCGCACCTTTTCGATAGCTTCCTTGCGCGTGGAAGGTGCCATCCACGTGATTGTTTGCACCCGCGTAGCGAAGGCATCCTTGATGTTGGTGACCATGCCCTGGATTTCGTTCTTCGACGAAGCCGGGAAGTACTTTTCAACATAGAGCTTGCCCAGCGCATCACCGAGTGCGGCGTTAACCGCGCGGATCGCCCGTTTTTCACGCGGGCGCTGCGACTTGGTGCCTTGAAGGGCGGTGCCATAGAATGCGAAGCGATCAGCGTCGATCTTCGCAGGCAGCACATCGGCGTGCGAATTGATCTGGTGAAACATCAGCCATTCTTTCCACGCGCCAATCGGCTGGCTGGCAACCAACGCCGAAAGCCGGGTGATCGCATCGGCGTGATAGGCGGCGAAGTGCTCCTGCTTGCCTAGCTGCGCAGCGCTCAACAATGCCGCCCAATCAATCCCCGGCGCGCGTTTTTCCAGCTCGCTGCGCGTCCATTCGGTTGACGAACCGCGCATGTTTTCGCTCTGCTCGCGGGTGCTGTGAGCCTGAGCGATTTTCATTTCCAAATCAAAGATCCGGTGCGCCTTGGCATCGGCGTCGGCAATTCCAGCATCGGTGAGAAGCTGGGAAATATAGGCGCGATACTTGCTACGGAGCCCGACCATTTTGGCATCAGACGAAAGATAATATTGCCGTTCGGGCATGCCGAGCCCGCCTTGCAGCAGGTAGGGCATCACTTCCGAGCCAGACAGCGCCTGGGTTACGAACACACCGAATAGGTTTTCCGTAGCGAAATTGGTGCTGTTGAACGGATCGACATCGGCGCGCAGCTGCTCGCCGAGCACCTTTGACAGCCCCTTGACGTCGGTGATCGCCTCAAACCGATCAAGGTCAGGCTTGATCGGCGCCATGCCCGCAGCATCGATCGCCTTGGTATCGAGGTACGCGACATACAGTGCCTTTACCCGGCCCGAATCGCTGTCGGGCGAAGGGTCGCCTTTGGTGATGTCGGCGATTAGATCGCTCAGCTGCTTTTCGGTGGTGATATCGGCAGCCGTGAAACCGCCCATGTTCGAACGATCATCGGGTATCTCAGTCCGTTTTACCCAGCTGTTATTGGCATAGAGGTTGAAATCGTCCCCGGGCTTCACAGTCTTATCGAGCGCGGTGGTATCAATCCCCAAGGCCGTGCCGGCAGCCTGCGCTACTTTGTCTTGCCCGCCCATGCTGCAGGCAGAAAGTGCCAGCGAGAGTGTGGCAGTGGTCACGAACAGGCTGGCAGCAAGGCTGATTTTTATAGCGATTCCTCACGAATTTTTGGCGCGGTCTGGGACCGTCTAGTCTCTGCTTATAGAAGCGCACCTGAACGGCTGCAAGCGCCGTTCGTCGAACTGCACCCGCGCTTGGCAGAGACTTTGGCGATCAGGGGGCAGCAATTATCTCCATTGTGGAGTGAATTTTGCCCCAAACGCTCGGATTTGAAACGAATTCGATCAGAAACCAATCTATCCCCGAACGTGCATGATCGCGCTTGCTGTTAACCAAAGATCAGAGCCGCATCGTGATGGCCGGTGCGTGAATTGGGATATCACTGGTGGTCGTGGCCAATGGCAATCGTGCACTTGCGGGCGAAGATGGCGGCGACCAGCCTGTCCTTTCGATCCGCGCGCGCACGCCAGCTAGCAGCCATGGCCGATGATATGTTTGCGCTGGCGGCAGAGCTTGATGAGGAAGGCGATACTGCGCCGGAGGTGCATGACAGCCGCATGGCCTTGCTCGCGCGTGACACTTACCGAAACCGGCGGCTGCGCGGGCAATTCTTCGATGACGAGGCGCTGTTTGGCGAGCCCGCTTGGGACTTGTTGCTAGATTTGTTTATCGCGGCGCGCGAAGGCAAACAGGTGCCAGTCACCAGCGCCTGCATCGGTGCAGCAGTGCCGACTACCACGGCGCTGCGCTGGCTCGCTGTACTTGAAGCGCGCGGTCTGATCCTGCGCGAAGCCGATGGCCGGGACGCCCGGCGAATATTCGTGCGGCTCTCGCCCGAGGCTGACCGGCAGATGGCCGATTACTTCGCCCGCATCGCGCGGGCCAATCGTGGTGAACTACAAACGATCCATCGAAATGGAACATACGGCAGCACTGCCGCCGTTCCCTTTATGCTCGGCAAATGACCGCCGGTTAAACGGAAATCCGCCCGAATGCCCCTGCCCCTGCATAGACCGCGGAATTGCCAAGCTCTTCCTCAATGCGGATAAGCTGATTGTATTTCGCCAGTCGGTCAGACCGTGCGAGGCTGCCGGTTTTGATCTGTCCGCAGTTGGTAGCAACCGCAAGATCAGCGATAGTCGCATCCTCTGTTTCGCCCGAACGGTGTGACATCACGGCGGTGTAACCGTTGCGGTGGGCTATCGACACCGCATCAAGCGTTTCTGACAGCGATCCGATCTGGTTGACCTTTACAAGTAATGAATTGGCGAGGCCCATGCCGATGCCCATCGTCAGCCGCTTGGGGTTGGTGACGAACAGATCATCGCCGACCAGTTGTACTTTACTGCCGATCTTGTCGGTAATCGCTTTCCAGCCCTCAAAATCATCCTCACCCATGCCGTCTTCGATTGAGATTATCGGATAGGATGTGGTGAGGTCGGCGAGGTAATCAGCCATCTGCACTGGGCTCAGCGAAAGCCCCTCGCCGCTAATTTCATATTTGCCGTTCTTGAAGAATTCGCTAGCGGCGCAATCGAGCGCGACCTGGACTTCGCTTCCGGCCTTGAAGCCTGCCTTTTCAATCGACGCCATGATGAAATCGAGCGCATCGCGGGTGCTCGCGAGGTTCGGCGCAAAGCCGCCTTCATCGCCTACGGCTGTCGCCAGACCCTTTTCGTGCAGGCCTTTTTTGAGCGTGTGGAAAATCTCGGAACCCCAGCGCACTGCCTCGGCAATCGAGCCCGCGCCCACCGGCACGATCATGAATTCCTGAAAATCAATCGGGTTGTCGGCATGTTCACCCCCGTTGATGATGTTCATCATCGGCACTGGCAAAACGTGCGCCGAAACCCCGCCGACATAAGCATAGAGCGGCAATCCGCGCGCATCTGCTGCTGCCTTTGCCACCGCCAGGCTGGTGCCCAGGATCGCATTGGCCCCAAGTCGTGCTTTGTTCTCAGTCCCGTCGAGCGCTATCATTGCCATATCGATTTCGCGCTGATCTTCGGCGTCTAGCCCAAGCAGGGCATCGGTAATCTCGCTGTTTACTGCATCCACCGCTTTGCGCACGCCCTTGCCCATGTAACGCTTCATGTCACCGTCACGCAGTTCCACCGCCTCATGCGCGCCAGTTGAAGCGCCCGATGGCACTGCCGCGCGGCCAAACGAGCCGTCGTCGAGCAGCACATCAACTTCAATCGTCGGGTTACCACGGCTATCAAGAATTTCGCGGCCGTGGATGTCGATGATGGCAGTCATGGGGGATTAATCTCCTTGCGGACTATAATAGGGTATTCCGGTGCCGCCTCCCTTAGCAGGGGCGGCCATGCAGGCAAGATGTTGCACTTGATTTGCATTGTGCGGAACCGGCATCTTGATTGCGCGTTAGAAGAAACCATCTAAACAAGAATAGTCCCACCCCCGGGCAAAGAGAAAGCGTTTCCATGGCCAAGACACCCGCTTCCAAGCCAGCAGCGCCTAAGGCTGCGGCGAAACCGAAATCCGCTGCTGCGAAGTCCGCAGCAAAGCCCGCTTCCGCGCCTGTCGCAGCGAAGGCAAAATTTGCCAAGGCGCTCGATGAAGCACGTGCAGGCGCGCAGATCCTCGCCTCATCGGCGCAGGGCAAGGCTCAGGCGATGGCCGGGCAGGCGCAGGAAAAAGCTGACGCCTATCGCACCCGCGCGGTTGAACAGGGCGAGGCTTTTCTTGGCGATGCCAAAGTTTATGGCACGCAGGCTAAGCAAAAGGCAGCAGAACTCGCGCGTGATGGCAAGTCAAAGGCCAGCGATGCCTTGTCAGGCCTCGGCCAGATTGTTGCTGACACCGCACCGACCATCGATGACAAGCTTGGCGCGAAATACGGTGATTATGCCCGCACTGCTGCCCGCACCATGCAGGAAGGCGCCGCTAAGCTTGACGCCAAGGACATTGGTGAACTGGGCAACGATGCCAAGGAATTCGTCCAGAAAAGCCCCGGTCTTGCGGTTGGCATTGCCGCAGTAGCAGGGTTCTTCCTTGCCCGGCTGTTCAGGGGCAGCAGCAAAAGCGAAGACTGAATCCCGCGCCGCCTTAAGTACAACAGGAGGAAGCGCTGGACGATCCGCCAGAGCACGAAAAACCGCTGATCGCCGAGCTACAGCAGCTCGGCGATGAAGCGCGTAGCTATGCCGAAAGCGAGTTTGCATTTCAAAAGGTGCGCGCTGTTGCGCTCGGGCAGACGGTCCGCAAAGTTGCGATACTGGTGGTGATTGGCTTTGTCGTGCTGGTGTTCGCACTGGTGGCGCTGGTAGCAGGGCTGCTGATCGGCTTATCGTCGCTAGTGGGGCCGTGGTGGGCAACGCTTATCATCGTCGGTGGACTTGTGGTCGCGGGCCTAACCCCGGTTTTCATGGTTCGCGCGCTATGGCGGCGGACGATGCGGCGGCTGTTTGCCAACGGGCCGACGAAGTGAGCAGCGAAGACGATCCGGTTGCAACCGCGCGAGCAGAGCGGGATACTGCACTCTCCTCAGTGACCGGAAGCTATGAACGGCTGTGCGGCGAACTGGCATTCAAAGGTATCGGCAAACGCGTAGCTGAAGAAGCCGCTGACAAGGCCAAATCCACCGCCAAAGAAGCTGCTGAGATTGCGTTTGAAAACAAGGGTGTGGTCGCCGGAACTGCGGGTGCTCTCGCCATCTGGTTTGCACGCAAACCGCTTGGCGATCAGGCAGTTAAGGGCTGGCACGGTTTACCTCGCGCTTGGCACCGACTTAAGGCGCGTATTGGCAAATAGAATTGAGATCAGGAGTATTACCTTTGAATAAAAAAGCCGATCTGATTGAGCCAGGAATTTCCGACCTGACCAACCTCACACCAGCGAAGCTGCCAGAAGGCTCGCCGCCCGAAACCTATAAGGAGCTTGGCGGTGACTATCCGGTTGCGCTGCTGGTCGGCGGTTTGGCGGTTGGGTTAATTGTCGGCGTGTTAATTCCGCGCAGCCTATCGCGGCGTATCTCGCGCAATGCGGTGGCACTGGCAGCGGTTGCCGGTGAACTGGGCAATACATACGGCCGCAAGGTTATTGATGGTGCTGCTGAAGTGACGCGCGATGGCCGTGAAAAGCTGGGCGAGCTTAGCGAAAGCGCTGACGATTACCGACGCGCCGCGACCACTTCGGCCACCGCATCCGCACGCCGGAGCC
Organism: Novosphingobium sp.; assembly: GCA_043758655.1. Classification (GTDB taxonomy): domain Bacteria; phylum Pseudomonadota; class Alphaproteobacteria; order Sphingomonadales; family Sphingomonadaceae; genus Novosphingobium. The sequence goes on along the minus strand of JAYVNC010000354.1, from coordinate 104 downwards.
GCGAATTAGCAATCACACTTGTGCAAGAAGCGATCAAGTTTGCGACAAAGCTGCGCCGCTGACACTTGGCGAACCGTGGTTTCCGCGCTAGCATAAAGCTCGGC
>JAYVNC010000353.1:0-8302 GCA_043758655.1 Novosphingobium sp. | reverse complement strand
GCTTTATGATCTGCTATCGACGGTCATCTATCCCAATCTGCATGTGAAGCTGGCGATGAAAATAGGCGGCAAGGCCGTCCTCGAAGAGATAGAGCCGCGCCACTGGGAACGGTTCGCGGCCGATGCGGGGCTCGGCGCGCCATTTGTCCGAACGCGGATCGGGCAATTGTGCGACGCGGTCATCGCCGCGATTGATGGAGAATTTGCCAAGGTGCTACCGCCGGATGCTGATTTCTCAGCGGTCAAAGCACTGGTTCGCAAACGCGCCGTGATGCTCAAAGCCAAGGCCTGATTGGGGGCAGGTGTCCCTATCTGGAAGCGATGGCACACAACGGCTGATACTTGATCCGGTTCGGTGATGGGCGCATTATCTCTGTATGATATGTCATGAAAGTCTGCCCACAACGGACTGATCCTCACATAATCAAAGAGGTTGCTGCTGTTTCATTGCCGTTTGTCGCCGATGGAGCTGCCTTCGCGCTCAAGGGCGGCACGGCAAAACTTGGCGGACAGCGGCTAGCGCTTGAACAACTCCTAGATCGGAACAGCCCTTGCCAGGGCAGGCGCTCACGCGCCCGCCCTTTGATCGCCGGTGTTCACCGAAGGCTGGCGAAGAACAATGCGCCCATTTTCTATTGCGAACGCCACAAATATAACTTTCTTATCGGCCACAATCACTCTCCCCCAATTCTTGACATCCCGTCAGTCATATGTCGCTTTAACAGTTAAGCTGCGAGAGGAACATGGTTCGTTTCGGTGGCGAGAGGACCTTTTCCAATCGGATGCAACGGTTCAGCTAATTCCGAATTTTTCGCGCGCGGTAAATTTAGAGTGGCTCCAGCCCCGATAGCCCCCGCAGATCGACTGCTATCCTGACCCCCGAGCTGAGGAAGGGGAGGTGCATAAAGCGGGTGGGCAAGCAGCGCGCGTCAGCGACGCAGCTTATGGTCTGCTTATCGGTGACGCGCATATTGAAATGGGCAGCTTTCGCTGCCCGTACAACCCATTGTAAATTATTGGTAACTTTGGTCGGGACGAGAGGATTCGAACCTCCGACCCCCACACCCCCAGTGTGATGCGCTACCAGGCTGCGCTACGTCCCGACCGGTCAGGCACCGCAGCACGGCACCCGAAGAGCCGCGCCTATAGGCATCGGGGGGGGCGGATGCAAGCGGCCTGAATGGTAAGCGCGGCTGTGTTTGGCACGCGTGTTGATTCGCCGCCACAGTGGCTTGTGCCTGCGTTGCCTCACCCCATCTTTGCTGCTAACCCGCGCGCCAATAGCGTTCTTGAGCCGAGATGGAGCATTTGCTCCTCCCGCTTGAGCTTCAGCGAACCGGCTCAAACGAAAGCAGATTTCCAGACATGACCGCAAATATGACAGGCGCAAAGCTTTCGCTCCTCGCTTCGGGTGCCGGTGCAGCCGGCGGCCCGCCCGCCTGGGCTTCGTTCGCGCCGCTGCTGTTTATGGGTGTGATCTTCTGGTTCCTGATCCTGCGCCCGCAAATGCGCCAGCAGAAGGAGCAGCGGGCCAAGATCGCGGGAATCAAGAAGGGCGATCAAGTGGTTACGGGTGGCGGCCTCGTCGGCAAGGTAATCAAGATCGATGAAAACTATGCTGAGATCGAACTTGCGCCCAACGTTAAGGTGAAGGCGCTGCGGGCGACGATTTCGGATGTCGTTTCATCTACCGGCAAAGCCGCGAACGACTGATCCGGCGGGGATAAGACACATGCTCGATTTTCCGCGCTGGAAACAGATAGTCTATTGGGCGATTGCCGCGCTGGCTATGGTCTGTGCGCTGCCGTCGCTGACCTCGCTCGCGGGGGTGAACTGGCCCTCAGCTTTACCCAAGCCGATGATCAATCTTGGGTTGGACCTTGCCGGTGGCAGCCATATTCTGCTCGAAGCCAACCCTGATCAGGTGCGCCGCCAGCGCCTTGATTCGATGGAAGAAGATGTTCGCCGCAGTTTGAGCCACGCTACCCCGCAGATCCGCATCGGTGACATTTCTACCAAAAGCGGCCGGGTCGATTTCCTCCTCGCTGATCCCTCGCAAATCGATGCCGCGCGTGAAGTGCTGCAGCCGTTGATTAACGGGCGCTCGGGCGTGCGTGACTGGGATTTCCAAGTCGTTGAAGGGTCGCGCATTTCGCTTACCCCAACGCTGACAGGGATTAATCAGGCGATCAATCAGGCGATGGACGCTGCAGTTGAAGTCGTCCGCACCCGCATCGACAAGATGGGTACGCGCGAGCCGACGATCATCCGTGAAGGCGATCAGCGCATTCTCGTGCAAGTTCCAGGACTCAAAGATCCGAAGGATCTGAAAGACCAACTCGGCCAAACCGCGCGGCTTGAATTCAAGCTGGTCGATATGACGGTGACGCCGCAAGACCTTGCTTCTGGTATTGTCCCTCCGGGCAGCCAAATCCTCACCTGTACCGAAGTGAAATCGTGCTTTGGCCTTACGAATATCGCGGTGCATAAACTTGGCGGCATTCGCGGCGACAAGCTCACCGGCGCGCAGGCAACCAACGATTCTCGCACCAATGCTAACGCCGTATCGATTACCTTCGATACTGAGGGCGGAGCAAAATTCGCCAAACTGACCACCGAGAACGTCGGCAAGCCATTCGCCATTATCCTCGATGACAAGGTGATATCTGCGCCAAATATCAATGAGCCGATCCTAGGCGGAACCGCGCAGATCACCGGGAGCTTTAATGCCAAATCATCTGCGCAGCTGGCGATTTCGCTGGCATCGGGCGCATTGCCGGTCGATCTCAAGGTCGTCGAAGAGCGCACCGTTGGCCCTGATCTTGGCGCCGATTCCATCCGCAAGGGCATGATTGCCTTTATGGTCGGCACCATCGCGCTGATGACCTTTATCCTGTCAATGTATGGCCGATTTGGCGTCTATGCCTGCCTCGCGCTGATTATCAACATTCTGATGATTTTGGGGGTGATGGCGGGTTTCGGCACCACGCTGACGTTGCCCGGTATTGCCGGTTTCGTGCTGACGATCGGCGCGGCGGTTGATGCCAACGTGCTGATTAACGAACGCATACGTGAAGAGCGCCATCGCGGTCGGCGGGTGATGCAGGCGGTGGAAATGGGCTATAAAGAAGCCAGCCGCGCCATCTTTGACGCCAATATTACCAACGTGATCGCGGCAACGCTGATGTTTGCCTTCGGCACAGGCCCGATCAAAGGCTTCGCGGTGGTGCTGATTATCGGCATTATTACATCGGTGTTCACCGCCGTGGTCATGACGCGGATGTGGGTGGCCAATTGGCTGCGCAAGGCACGTCCTCAAGAAATCGCATTGTGAGGGAAGGGCAGACATGAAACTCCTCAAGCTCGTTCCTGATAATACCAACATCCGCTTTCTGCGGCTGCGGGGACCGTTTTACACCGTCAGCCTGATCCTGATGGCGATCAGCTTCGCGCTGATATTCACCCGCGGGCTCAATATGGGCGTCGATTTTCGCGGCGGTCAGATGATCCGAGTGACATTCGTTCAGTCCGAACAGGCACCAGTTGCTCAATTGCGCGCTGAAGTGGGCGCGCTGGGCTTTGGTGAGCCGGTTATCCAGCAGGTCAGCCAGGGCGGTAAGGACAACGCGGTTTCCATCCGCATGAAGTTGCCCGATGGCTCTGAAAAGGATGCCGGCGCGGCGGAAGCCATGGCCAGCAAGATCACCGGCGATATCAAGGCGCATCATCCCGACGCGCGGATTGATGGCGTCGATTCGGTTTCCGGCAAGGTTTCCAAAGAGTTAGGTTGGACCGCGTTCAAGGCGCTGGGCTCAGCTGCATTGGCAGTAGCGGCGTTTATCTGGTTCCGCTTTGAATGGCAGTTCGGCATCGGCGCGCTGCTCAGTCTGGTTCACGATGTGACCTTGACGCTCGGAATGTTCGCGCTGACCCAGCTGGAATTCGATCTCAACATTGTTGCCGCGCTGCTGACTTTGATCGGCTATTCGCTCAATGATACGATTGTGGTCTATGACCGAATACGCGAAAATCTGAAGAAATTTAGGCGGATGCCGATGCCCGAACTGCTCGATCTTTCGGTCAATGAAACGCTCCACCGGACGATTGCCACATCGCTGTCAATCCTGATTACACTGGTGGCGCTGCTGATTTTGGGGCCTGCGGTTATCTTTGGTTTCACCGCCGCGATTACGCTTGGCATCTTCGTCGGTACCTACAGTTCGATCTACATGGCAGCCCCAATTTTGATCTGGCTCAAGGTGACTTCATCGAGCTTTGTCCCGACCGAAACCGCGATGGACCGGCAGGAAAAGCTAGCGCGCGAGCAGGGTTAACCATCGGCAATCGCGTGTAAATATGCGGCCAGTTGGGCGGCGTTTTTCTCCCAGCTAAAGCGTTGAGCATTGCGCGCGACTTCGGCCTGTCGTGGCGGGTTGGCTAGCAGGTGCAACAGCGCGGCGGCTATGGCCTGCGGGGTGCGATCGGCGATCCGCCCGGCGCTGTCATCCCGCACAATTTCGCGCGCTCCGCCGATGTCCGGGATCACCAGCGGGGTACCGCAGGCGAGCGCTTCGATCCACACATTCGCGAGGCCCTCACGCTCCGATGGCAGGACCACTGCATCGGCAGAGCAAAGCCACTGCACCAGAACTGTATGGTCGAGCTGGCCGAGGAACAATACCCGATCCGCCACGCCCAACCGCGCGACAAGTTCCCGCAGCGATTGTTCATCGGGCCCGTTCCCGGCAAGCGCCAATCGCGCCGCCGGAATTGCAGCCAGTGCTTCAATTGCCAATGCCTGGCTCTTGATGGCGATCAATGCGCCGGGGCAGACGAATAGCGGTGCGTTATCAAGGCCGAGCGCAGCGCGTGCCTCCTCGCGCGGGATGGGATGGAAGCGAGAATGGTCGAGCCCAGTGTAGTGGACGGCGATCCGCTCCCCCGGCATGCCAAGCGCGATCATGTCCGCCTTCAGCGCCTCGGACACCGCGAGAATTCCTGCTGCCTGATTTGCTGCAGCAAGGATCTGGGCGCGGGCGGCGGGGCGTTCCCCCCACAGATGAATGTCTGATCCGCGCGCCTTGATCGATAGCGGCAGGCTGAGTTCCCGCGCAACAATCGCTGCTGCCGGTCCGTCAGGGAAGAAGAACTGCGCGTCGATAACATCGAATGGCTGTTCGCCATGAAGGTGCCTCACCAGCGGAAGAATCGCCGTGGCTAAACGGCCCGGATTGCTGTCGGCCAGCCCCGGAATCACGCGAAAGCGCGGATGATGGACGGTGATCCCTTGCCAATCGCTCACCTCAGGTGCCGCGCGCAGGCTGGCGTAGGGTTCGCGCAAGCACAGCGGCCATGGCGGCATGCCCATCGGCGCAATCATCGTTACATCAATGTCACCACGTCCCGCCAGCGCCGTCACCTGATCGGCGACAAACCGCCCAAACGCTGGGCGCACCGCATTGGGAAACAGCGTTGAAATTGAAAGAACGCGCAGGTTCACAGCTTGCGCACCAGCATTTCTGCCGAAGCGAGCCAGGCGGCGTTATCGATCACCATCTGCCGCTGCCCGGCGCCGGGTGGGAAGATCGCCACACGGGTGCCGTCGCGGTCGATCATTCGCCCGAAAGCAAAGCGTCCGCCCGAGCGGGGAACGAGAACATCGCGGTTAACGTGGCGGCTCCATTCGCCGTCTGGAACCTGCCGGAACCACACCTGATCCCCGGCGCGGAACTCGCCCGCGCTGGCCTCGACCGTCATCGCCATCAAAGCGCCATTGCCGCGGAGCGCGGTGGGCAGAACTGCATCGCGCGGGGTGGTGAGCGCCTCTGGCCCGGCATCCGTCAGCCTTGCAACCAGTTGCGGTTGCGCCGAAACTTCGCCCCGCACCAGCAATTCAGGCTCAACCCCCAGCGCTGTCGCGATCCGGTTCATCCACACCAGCGACAGGTTGCGCATGCCGGTTTCCAGCCGCCCGATCGTTTGCGCGGTGGTGGCGGGCGAGCAGCGTTCGGCTACATCAAGCAGCGTGAGCCCCTTTTCGCGGCGAATGTCTCGGATACGATTGATCATAGAGTCGCCCCTTTAACCAGATAGGTTTTTCTCTTTCCTACAACCCAACATATTTGGCAAGCCCTATCCGAACACGTCGAAGGGGAAAATCAATGCAGCGCCAACTTGTATCGCGCGAACTGACCAACGAAGGGCCGGGCCGTGCACTGCCGCAAAAGGGACGGCGCAGCGCGGTGGTCAACCTCGCCGAAAGCCCGCTGACATGGCTGCATTCGCGCGGGCACCTTACCGATCACCAATTCGCCGCCGGAGAACAGCTCCGCGCCGATTGGGAACGCGCACAGCTATCAGTGAGCGTCACAATGCGCTGGGACGAGGTGCGCGTGCAAGGCGGCGGCCGCGATCGCGGCCTCTCGCCCACCGAACGCCAGATCGCTGCAAAACAGCGCTTCGATGGCGCAGTAGGCGCAGCGGGGCCGGGGCTGGCGGACGTGCTGTGGCGCGTGGTCTGCGCTGGCGAGACATTGCCCTGCGCGGAAAAGGCGCTCGAATGGCCCGTTCGGAGTGGCAAGCTGGTGCTGAAACTGGCGTTGGACCGGGTGGCGGGGTTTTACCGGATTGGGTGACACTGGAACGGCAGAGAATTCCGGCTCGCTAAGCCACAGGTTGCTCCTTTTCTGGCCCCAGTAACTTCATGAGCCGACCTTTGAAGGCAACGATCAGCACCGCAGCCAGTAGCGCTTGGCTTGCTGTTAGCGCCCAGAATCGCGGCGCGCCGAGCGGTTCATAAAAGCGCCCAAGCCAGCCTGACGCGAAATAACTGATCATTAATGAGCCTTTGATAGACGCCATCATCAAGGCGTTCAACGATCCCGGTGCCTCGCGTGAAACCACCGATTGGGTTGGCGTTTCCGACCATCCGAAGCTCAAGTCGAGGATAACGAAAAACCCAACCCACAGGAGTAGTGGCACGACAGTTATTGTCGCGATGCCCGCCGCAAACAGGAACGCCATCCCGATTCCGGTGTAGCCGATTACCAGTTTTGTGAAATCATCGGGTTCGCGCCGCTTTTTCGCGAGTGAAGTCCAGATACGATTGGCGGTGAGTACCCCAAGAATCGTCAGTATGCCGTCCATCGTGCCAATCCACGTTACCGGCATTTCGAAGCCGAGAACCTTGCGGTTAACCGCAGTATCGGCTCAGACATACATCAGGCCATAGGCTTGGTTGGTCGCCATACTGTAGAGAATATATGGCACAAGCAGCAGGATAATCGCCCCGACCTTGCGCCATTCCGGGCGGGTCAGCTTCGGAGTTTCGCCGCTCTTGCTGATGACATCGGGTGGCAAGTGGCGGCGTCCCTGAAGGTAGGTGGCAAGCCCGATCAGCATGCCCACGCCGGCAGCGCCAAAGCCATAGTGCCAGCCCACTTTCTCGCCCAAGGTGCCAATCACCAGTGGTGCGGCAAGCGCGCCCATGTTGAGCGTGATGAGATAGACACCAAATGCGCGGATGCGGCGCTGATCAGCCTGTTCGTAAAGCTGGCCCACTTGCGCGAACATATTGCCCACCACGCCGCCCGCTCCGACGACAATCATCAGCAGCGCGGCGATGAATAGCTTTTCCGATGCCATGGCCAGATGACCTGCGGACATCAGCAGGCAGCCAATAGTTACCGTGCGGGTTTTGCCCAGCACCCGGTCACCCAGCCACGCGCCAATCATCGGCGTGCCGTAAAGCAAGCCCGAATAGATGCCATAGGTCTGCGCGGCAAACGCCAGATCCGTCATCGGGCCGACAATGTGCGACAAACCTGATCTGTATGCTGCCAGCCCCAAAACATCGCGCGCATGGTCTGGCTGAAGCAGATATTTGGTCATGTAGAGCATCAACAATGCCTGCATGCCGTAAAACGAAAAACGCTCCCACATTTCGGAAGTGGCCAGAACCGTCAGACCGCGTGGGTGGCCAAAGAGTTCGGCCTGTGACGTTCCGCTGACAGCCATTGTGCCTCCGATTTTCATGCCGACCGCGCAGAGCGGCAAGAAGGAAGCTAGGCGAAGAATGATTCACGCACAATCCGAACAGGATTACTAAACTGCGTCTGTTTTCGGCGCTGTAATCCGCTGCTGCTTGTCAGCATTTCCGACTTGGGATCTACCGTTCGGCCATCTCCGCCAGTTCCAACCAGCGTTCCTCTGCAGCGTCCTTTTCGGCGCGGGCCTTGTCGATTGCGGCGGTGAGTGTGGCGAATTTTGCCGGGTTGGCGGCGTAGAGCGCGGGGTCGGACAG
>JAYVNC010000352.1:0-23651 GCA_043758655.1 Novosphingobium sp. | reverse complement strand
CAAGTCCGCCGTAGTCGTGGGGGCAACGGGTGCGTTTGGCAAAGTCGTCTGTGCAACGCTCGGCGCAGCGGGGGCTAAGCTGACGATTGCGGCGGGTAATGCAGCCGATCTGGCGACACTACAGGGGGAACTCGATGCGGCTGGATTTACCGCAAGTTCGGTCGCCCGGCGACCCAACAGCGAAGCCGATTGCGACGCTATTATTGCCGCCGCAAGCACCGCCTATGGCAAGATCGACATCCTCGTTGTCGCTTCGGGAATGAACGATGTTGCGCCGATCACCGATATGTCGCCCGAGCGCTTCCAAAACGTCATGCGCGCCAATGTCGATGGCGCATGGCTGATCGCGCGCGCGGCGGGTAAGGCGATGATCGAGCAGGGAACCGGCGGCAAGGTCGTGTTTACCTCGTCGGCACGCGGCAAGCTTGGCCCTCCGGCGGGCTATTCGGCCTATTGCACATCAAAGTCTGCCGTCGACGGGATGACCAAGGCGTTGGGCTGCGAATGGGGCAAATTCGGGATCACCGTGAATGCCATCGCGCCTACCGTGTTCCGCTCGCCGCTGACCGCATGGATGTTCGCCGATGATGACAACGCAAAGGCTGTGCGCGCGGGGTTCCTCGCCCGAGTGCCAGTCGGGCGGTTGGGTGAGCCAGAAGATCTGGCCGGGCCGCTCTTGTTCCTGTGCAGCCGCGCTTCGGATTTCCACACCGGCCATATCATCTATGCCGATGGCGGCTACACGGCGGGCTGAACTGTGCGCGCGGGCGAATTCAAGGCGGTAGCCATCCTGTCGCTGGGGTTCGGGCTGGTCGGCATTGACCGCTTCCTGATTTCGACAATGTACCCGGCGATCGCCGCCGATCTTCACTTAGGATACGGCGATATCGGCACGATTACCGGCGCGCTGGCGATTGCCTGGGGGCTCGCTGCGCTAGTGATGGGCAATCGCGCTGACCGCATCGGTCATCGCAAGGTGCTCGTTGGATCACTCGTGGTGTTTTCGTTGCTCATCGGGGCGAGCGGACTGGCGGCGGGGCTCGCTGGGCTCGTGCTGGTTCGCGTTGTCATGGGATTTGCCGATGGGGCCTTTACCCCCGCCAGTATCGCCGCGACTGTAAAAGTCTCGCCGCCAGAACACGCCGGACGTAATGTCGGTTTTCAGCAGACCATGCTGGTGTTGTTTGGGCTTGGCCTGTCGCCGCTGCTCGTCGGATTTCTAATTCGGGAAGGTGTGGATTGGCGTTACATCTTCCTTATCTTCACCATTCCCGGCCTAATCGTCGCTTGGGCGACGTGGCGGATCATCCCCGAAAGCGTCGAGGCCCGCGAGCCGCGCAGCAGCCTTGCCGATTGGGCCAGCGTTCTGCGTCACCGCAATATCTGGTTGCTGATGGGCGGAATGTTTTGCTGGCTCACCTGCCTGATAACAACGAGCGCCTTTTTGCCGAGCTACCTTATCGATCATTTGAAACTGCCTCCGGTCGCTATGGGCATTGTCATGTCGGCCATCGGGTTCGGGGCGATGGCGGGGACGATTCTGCTCTCAACGCTGTCTGACAAAATCGGGCGGCGTCCGGTGATGGTCATTGGATCGGTGGGGGCGCTTGCCGGGCTGATTTTGCTTGGGAGCATCGGCACGAGCGTGCCGCTGCTGTTCGCCTGCCTGTTTGCGATTCATTTTTGCAACAATGCCCTGATTACGCTCACCGTCGGCCCGATTGCGACCGAGACGGTTCCGGTGGCGCTGATGACCACGGCATCGGGGATGGTTATCGCAGCTGGTGAATTGCTCGGCGGCGGGCTTGCGCCGATCATCGGCGGCCAGGTCGCCGAACATTTCGGCATCGACTGCATCCTGTGGCTGCCGGTCTTGATGATGGCCGTTGGTATCGTCCTAAGCCTCTTGCTAAAAGAAACCCATCCAAAGGCTGCCTCATGAAGAACAAGGTCATTATTACTTGCGCGATTACCGGCGGCATTCACACACCGACGCTGTCTGACGCGCTGCCCTATACCCCCGCCGATATTGCGCATCAGGCGATTGCGGCGGCAAAGGCAGGCGCGGCGATCCTGCATCTTCATGCCCGCGATCCCGAAACCGGCGCGCCAACCGGCAACCCCGATGTCTATGCGCAGTTCTTACCTATTATCCATCAAGCAACCGACGCGGTCATCAACCTGACCACCGGCGGCAGTCCTGATATGTCGCCCGAGGACCGGCTGGCCGCTGCACTGCGCTTCAGCCCCGAGATGTGCTCGCTCAACATGGGCAGCATGAATTTCTCATTCCATGACATGGGCCGCAAGGTGAAGGACTGGAAATTCCCATGGGAAGACCAGTACATCCTCGACAGCGAAAAGTTTATCTTCCGAAATACCTTTGCCGATATCGCGCGGGTTTCCTTGTTGCTCGCTGAGCATGGCACGCGGTTCGAGCATGAATGCTATGACATCGGCCACCTCTACAATTTGTCGTATCTGGCCGATAAAGGCGTTCTGAAACCGCCGTTCTTCATCCAGAGCGTGTTTGGCATCCTCGGCGGAATCGGGGCCGACGCTGACAATGTCGTATTCATGCGCCGCACCGCTGACCGCCTGTTTGGCAGTGACTATGTTTGGTCGGCATTGGCGGCGGGAAAATATCAGATGCCCATCATCACCCAAGCCGCGATGATGGGCGGCAACGTCCGCGTCGGGCTGGAAGACAGCCTGTTTATCGGACGCGGCAAGTTGGCGACATCGAACGCGCAGCAGGTTGAAAAGATCGTGCGCATTCTTGCCGAACTCGGGCTGGAACCCGCAACGCCCGATGAAGCGCGCGCTATGCTGTCGCTCAAGGGCCGCGACCGGACGCAGATATGACGCACATCGCCCTGATCGGCGCTGGTTTGATGGGGACGGGCCTGGCAAGGCTGTTCACCGGCCATGGCATGTCGGTTGCTGCCTATGACGCCAAAGGCACTGTGCTCGGTGCGCTGATTGCAGCGGTACCCGCCGCCCGAGCAGCAACTTCGCTGGCCGATGCCACTGTCGATGCCGATCTGGTGATTGAAGCCGTGTCCGAGCGGCTTGAACTGAAACAGGCGATCTTCGCCGATCTTGTCGCGGCAACGGGTTCGGGCACAATCCTTGCCACCAATTCTTCGGTCATAGCGGTGGGCGCAATTACGGCGCATCTCGATGATGCGGCGGCGGCGCGGTGTGTTGGCACGCATTTCTGGAATCCGCCCGATCTGATCCCGCTGGTGGAAGTGATCGAAGGCCCGCGCACCGATCCCGCCACCATTGCCACGACAATGGCGATCATGATTGGAGCGGGCAAAGAGCCGGTGCACGTCCGCCGCGACACTGTGCCGGGCAATCGCCTCCAGCACGCGCTTTGGCGCGAGGCGATCGCGCTGGTTGATGAAGGCGTATGCAGTCCCGAAGACGTCGACCGCTTGGTCAAGCGCAGCTTTGGCTTGCGGCTGCCGGTGCTAGGACCGCTTGAAAATGCGGATCTCATTGGATTGGGGCTAACGAAAGAAATACACGACGTCGTCCTGCCCACGCTTAGCCGTTCAACGGCGGCTTCAGCTGCCTTGTCAAAGCGCATCGCTTCTGGGGCAACCGGCGTTGCAGCAGGGCGCGGGTTTTACAATGGCTGGACCGACGAGAGCATCGCGGCGCTGCGCGCGCGCGTTTCTAACCACCTAGTGAAACTACTTGACGAGTGATTGCGCTGCGTTATTTTCGATCATGATCGGTCTTGTATGATCCGAGTGGGAGACAATATGAGCATCGGACCAGAACACCGGCAGGCGGTGCGGAATGAAACCGTTGTGAGCATTGCGATCAACAGCCTGATCCCAGCTGCGATCATATGGTTTCTCGAAGCGAGTCCCCCGCAAACACTGACGGGTGAAAATGGCATTTTGGGTTCGATGCTGCCCGCCGCTGGGTTGGCAACGTTGTTGATGACACTGGTACTGACCAACATCGTACGCTTCCGCGTCCGTAAGGGTGAGCTGCCCGCGCTGAATTGGCCCAAAGCTGAACGCGGGGCGATGGCGTGGATACCCGGAAATTTAATTCTGCGCGCAGTCGCGCTGGCATTACTGGCGCTTGTCTTACTGGTGCCGGCCGGCCTCTTGGTAGTCGCGGTTATCGACATATTGCCGCTTACCAAGGTCGGGTTTCTGACGTTTAACCTGATCTACGGTGCTATCGTTGGCCTCGTCATGGCCCGTTTCGTTGTACTTCCCGCGCTCGCAGATCCGGTAGGTTAACGCGCAAATCCATTTATCTGAAGCGTGAGCAATTCGCGCAGATCAGACAACCCGCGCGCTACCGACGGGGCCTCGGAGGCGAGCCAGCGGCGCACCTCCCAGGCATAAATGGCAAAGATAATCCGTTTGACCGGTTCGGGATCGCCTTCGCGAAGCTCGCCGCCCGCCATTGCCGTATTGACCTGATCGGTGATCAAGCCAAGAAAACGCGCACGGTGGTAAAGAAATTTTTCCGCCTCACCGCCTTCCCTGAAGAAGGTAAGTTCGCGCAGGAACGCGCGGGCGATCGAACGGTCGCGCGCATAGAGCGCATAGTAGCCGCCAAAAAATGCCATCAACTTATCAATGAAAAGCGGTTCGACAATGGCTGCGGCGGCGCTTTCGTCGAGCACGGTTTCTAATTCAGGATTGAATATCAGGAACAGGAAATCCCGCTTGTTCGACGAATAATCGAACAGCGTCCCGAAGCCGACCCCAGCCCGCGCTGCGATGTCGCGCATCGTCGTGCCGTCAAAGCCCTTTTCGATAAACAACTCTCGCGCAGCTGCGGTAATGCGGCGCAGCTTGTCCGCCTTGTTTGCCGCGCGCCGTCCTGTCGGTTTTGGCTCGGATAAAGTGTCGCTATCGGGGTCGCTGTTCATCACATGCCTTATACGGTGCTGTTTCACGCTGACAACATGCGCTTACTGGATTGACGAAGCGGCAAAGCAACTCTATCCGATCATGATCGCTTTTGTATCGGAGAATGTGTGTCCCCTTTGCTTGTCCTTTTGAAAGACCCTGAAGCGAGTGCATTCGATTTCGCGCAGATAACGCGCGAACACGGTTTACCTGTGCAACATGTGAGGTCGGTTGCCGAGGCGGAGCCGTTTTTGGCCGATACCGAAATCATGGTTACGTTGGGGCCGCATCTGGGACCGGACGCAGCGCAACTTTTCGCGCGCATGCCGCGTCTGCATTGGGTGCAGTTGATCAGCACCGGCACTGACAATGTTGCCGAACATCTAGCCGGAACATCCGTCGCGCTGACCAATGCTCATGGCCTGCATGGACGCCAGATGTCCGAAGCTGCCATCTGCGCAATGCTGACCCTGTCGCGTGACATTCCGCGCGTGATCCGCAATCAGGACGCACGCCATTGGGACCGGTTTCACTCAACCCTGCTCGCGGGCAAGACTGTCGGTATCCTTGGGGTCGGTGCGATTGCTGAAAAGCTCGCGCCGATCTGCGGTGCCTTTGGCATGCGTACGGTTGGTATTTCTGGCTCGCCGCGCCCTATTGCCGGCTTCGATGAAATGCGCGCACGCGATCCGCTTAGCGTCGCAGTGGCTGACCTCGACTATCTGGTTCTGCTCGCCCCTTATTCTGCGGCCACGCATCATCTCGTCGGGGCAGAAGTGTTTGCGGCGATGAAGCCCGCAGCCTTCGTAGTGAACCTTGCGCGCGGCGGCATCATTGATGAAGCAGCTTTGCTGGCAGCGCTCGATGGCAACCAGATTGCGGCAGCCTCACTCGACGTGTTTGAGCATGAGCCGCTGCCGGCGGACCACCCGATTTGGGCGCATCCCAAAGTTGTCGTCACCCCGCACATCGGCGGGTTTCACGATGGCTACCCCGCCGATGTCGCGGCGCTGATGGCCAAGAATGTTAGCCTGTTCATGGACGGTGGCCCCGAAGCGCTGATCAACCGTGTCTCCCTTCCCGACCGAATCGCTGAAAGCCTGCAACATGCTGCTGAGTGAACGCCTGAATACGCCCATTTCCACCGTTGAGCTTGAACGGCGCTGGACTGCGACCCGCGCTGCAATGGAAGTCGCAGGGATCGACGTGCTGATTGCGCAGGCGAATAATGATTTCATGGGCGGCTATGTCAAATGGCTAACCGATCTGCCGGGGACGCAGGGCTATTTCAGCACCGTGGTTTTCCCGCGCGATTCGGGCATGACCCTGATCGGACAGGGCGGATTTGGGCATGACGTGGCGCTGCCTCCCGAAGGCGACGAGATGCGACGCGGCGTCGCGCGCGTCATGACCTGTCCCAGCTATGCCACGGCCGGTTACGGGCACCGCTACGAAGCTGACCTGACGCTGAAGGCGCTTGCACCTTTCGCTAAGGGCACGGTCGGAATGGTCGGCGTCGCCACACTGCCATGGGTGCTTATTGATACGCTGCAACGCGAGATGCCTGCAGCCAAGTTCGTCGATGCGTCTGATCTGGTTGATCGGATCAAGGCAATAAAAAGTGATGAGGAAATCGCCTGCTTCCGCGCGACCGCCGCGATGCAGGACGCTTCCATGACAGCTGCCTTTGCCGCGTTTGAACCGGGCAAGCGTGACCGTGATATTTCTGCCGCTGCAGAGGCGACCAGCCTGTCGCTCGGCAGCGAGCAAGGGCTGTTCATGTGTGCCTCGGCTCCTGATGGGCGGCCTGTGCATTTCGCCAACCGCCACTATCAGGAGCGCATTATCGGTGAGGGCGACGCGATGGCGCTGCTGATCGAAAACAGCGGTCCCGGCGGTTACTATTGCGAGCTCGGCCGCACCGCGATTCTGGGCCGCGCGACCGACACGCAGCATGAACAATTCGCCTTTGTCCTGAAAGCGCGCCAGTTCATGCTGGATAGCCTGCGCCCCGGGGCCCTACCGAAAACCGTGTGGGACGAATACAACGAATTTATGCGCGCGCATGGCCGCCCCGAGGAGGACCGGCTGCACTGCCATTCGATGGGGTACGACATGGTCGAACGGCCGCTGGTCCGTTTCGACGAACCGATGCCGCTGGCGGCAAATATGGTGGTGTCGTGCCATCCGACATTCGAAGACGCCGATGGGCTGCACTGGGCCTGCGATAACTTCCTGATAGGCGCAAGTGAGACAACCCGGCTCCACGCTTTTCCCGAAACGATCATAGAGATCGTTTGACGGCGGCTTCTCACAAGAGTAATTTTCCGATCATGTTCACTTTTGTTTCCCGACGCTCGCTATGACCTTGCTAACACTCGGTGTAGCCTCGTTGATTGCCGACGCTGCGCTGGCGGCGGGCGTCAGCGGCGGCTTTTCGCCGCTCGCAATTGTGGTCCTCGATAGCGGCGGCCACGATCTCGTGGTCAAGCGATCAGAAGCCGCCGCTTTTTACCGCACCGAAATCGCCCGGACCAAAGCCTTCGGATGCCTCGGCATGGGGATGGGCGGGCGCGATCTGGCAAAGCGGGCGAAGGGCGTTCCGGGATTTTATGCCGCGCTGGCAACCGTAACTTCGGGCGGCTTGCTGCCGATGCCGGGCGGCGTCCTTATTCGGGATGACAGCGGGGCAATCATTGGCGCAGTCGGCATTAGTGGCGATACAGGTGACAAAGATGAAATCGCCGCGGTGGCCGGGATAGCCGCCGCGGGCCTTAATGCCGATCCCGGCACTGACTAAAAGAAATACCAAGGAAATTCCAATGGCTCTAGATTACGTCATGAACATCGAACCCGAAACCGCCAATGTCGGCGGCTGGCCCGATACACCCGTGTTCCGGGGCTATGCCGCGCCGGTGCGAATTGAGGGCGATGTCTATGACCTCGAAGTTGTCGGCACCATTCCCGCCGAACTCGACGGCGCTTATATCCGCAACAGCGCCGATCACGCGTTTCCGCCGAAGTATGCGAACGACCTGTTCCTGAACGGCGACGGCATGCTGCACAAGGTGCGGATCAAGAACGGTAAAGCGGATCTGTCGACGCGCTATGTCCAAACCGAAAAGCTGAAACTTGAACGCCAAGCGCGCAAGGCGCTGTTTGGGGCCTATCGCAACCCGTTCACCGATGATGCGAGCGTCATGGGCAAAGACCGCTCAACCGCCAACACCTCGCTCATCTTTCATGCGGGCAAGCTGCTGGCGACCAAGGAAGCGGCGCGGCCAATGCTGATTGACCCGAACACTTTGGAAACGCTTGGGCTTTATGATTTCGGCGGCAAATTCGATAGTGAGAGCTGGACCGCCCATTCGAAAATCGATCCGCGCACCGGCGAACTGGTCTCCTATGGCTATTTCACCACCGGCGTGGCGGACAACATCATCGAGCTCTATTACGTCGCACCCGACGGCGAGTTGACCCGGACCGAGCGGTTGGAGGCGCCTTATCCCTCGATGGTTCACGACTGCCTGATCTCCGAAAACTACGTTATCTTCACGATCTGCCCGATGGTCTGCGATTGGGAGCGGGTGAAGAATGGCGAGGCGTTTTTCCATTGGGATGATCGCCTGCCAACGATGGTTGGCGTGGTGCCGCGTAAGGTTGGCGGCGCGCAGTCTGTGCGCTGGTTCAAGGCACCCAAGCCGGTCATGGAAACCCACACGTTCAACGCATGGGAAGAGGGAACCAAGCTCAACCTCGAACATTTCATCACCCAGACTGGATGGCTGTCGCAATTCCCCGACATTAACAATCCCGGCGCGCGCGAACAGCCGCCGTTTGCCTATCGCTGGACGATTGATCTCGAATCGAACGAGGACGGCTTCGAGCAGGTAAAACTGTTCGACCATATCGGCGAAATGCCGATGATCGACCTGCGCTACATGACCCACAAGACGCGCCATTTCTGGTTCGGCACGAGCAATACCGATATGGGTCCAATGTTGGCGTTCGGGCCAAAAGGGCCGCCGTTCACCTGCATCGGCCATTTTGACGACGAAACCGGGAAGCTCGATTATTACTATGCCGGCCCCGATTCCTCGCCCGAAGAACCTGTGTTCATTCCGCGGGGTGACGATGAGGGTGATGGCTGGCTGGTTACGGTCGTTGGACGGCGCGCTGAAAATCGCACCGATCTGGTCATTCTCGATGCGCGCAATTTAAGCGCGGGGCCGGTCGCGACGATCAAATTCCCTTGCCGCATCCACGAAGGTTTTCATGGGATATGGGTGCCAGGGTCCGCGCTTTCGGATTGAGGCGTATCGGCCATGCCAACCATCCGCGCTAATGTTCTGTCACGATCAACGATCACATGTTTCAAAACAGCGGCGATGTGCAGTGCAACCAGTATGCCGATCGTCAGGCCAACATAGCTATGAAAATCGCCGATCGCGACATGCTGCGCCTTGAAGGCATCGCCGGTTAGCGATGGCACCGTAAATTGATTGAAGACCCGAAACGGATAGCCGCCCGACCAGATGTCAATCGGCCCTGTCACCAGCTGCATGGCAATGAGCAAAAGCAGCGCGCGGTGCACGAAACTAGCCATACGGTTCAACGTTTGGTTCTTAGACAGCTTGGCCGGCTGGCGCGCGATGAAATGCCACGCGATCCTTGCCACCAGCAACAGCAGGATCAGGATGCCGACCGAACCGTGGAACTTCACCCACGGCAAATAAGCCTCGCGGTTCGCCGCGGTAGCCATCATCAGTCCGGTCCCGAGCATGAAGGCGACACTGAGCGCGCCAAGCCAGTGCAATGCGATAGATATCGCGCCATAGCTGTTCTCAGAATTTCGAACCTGCACCGGATCCTCCCTATCTTGTCCTGTTATCTTTAATCCCATCTTATCGTCGCATCAAATCCTTGCAAGCGATCATGATCGGAAATATTAGGTCAGATGAGCTATGGGATAAAAGACATGTACCTGCGCAGTATTGAACTCAATATGGCTGGCGCTGGCGAGGCTGCATCGTTCCTTTCCGGGGTCTGGGGGGCGATTGACGCTGGGGCGTGGAACGGGTCGCGCTATATCCGAGGGACGTCGGGCCTACCCTATCTGGTCGCGCTACGCGACGCGCCGGAATCATCGATGGCGAGCGTTACCTTTATCACGGACGCCGAAACCATTGCCGGAATTGCGGGCCGGGCTGCT
This sequence comes from Novosphingobium sp., assembly GCA_043758655.1. Lineage (GTDB taxonomy): Bacteria > Pseudomonadota > Alphaproteobacteria > Sphingomonadales > Sphingomonadaceae > Novosphingobium. Next base: position 13,547 of record JAYVNC010000352.1, on the reverse strand, counting down.
GCGGCGGGGATCGCGTGCCGCGCAATTGAAAGTGCCGATCTGGGCGGCGGCAGCGGGATTCATGTTACCTTTCCCGGCGGCGAGCCGTTCCGTTTTTTAACCGGACAGGGCGCTATCGCAGAAACAACTGGCCAAGATGCTCCAGTTAGACTGACGCACGTTGTCTTGAACGCAGACGATGCTGAAGTTTCGGCAAGGTTGGCCGAGAAAGTGCTTGGGTTCACCGTTTCAGATCGAACAGCAGGAATGGTTTTCGTGCGCTGCAACACATCGCACCATTCAATCGCATTTGCGCGGGCTGGCTATGGGTCGCTCAATCACATTGCCTTCGAGATGGAAGATCTGGATGCGGTGATGCGCGGAATTGGCAGGATGCGCGATGCCGGGTTCACCCCCGCTTGGGGGCCGGGGCGGCACGGTCCAGGGGCAAATGTCTTTGCCTATTTCATTGCCCCGTTCGGCGCGGTGATCGAGTTCTCAACCGCGGTCGATCAGGTCGGGCCGGACTATCGCACCGGCTCGCCCAATGATTGGACTTGGCCGCCGAATCGTATCGACCAATGGGGGCTGTCGGACAAACAGGTCGATGCGCTCCAGTCCGCAGAGCGGCGGTTTCGTTTCGCCCCCCTGTCTGAGACTGCTGCATCGGTAACTACTGCATTGGGCCTAAATGCAAATGTAACAGCTGCACCGTTAATGACAGCAACGGAGACAGCAGTATGAAATATCTCAGTTTCACCCACAAGGGACGCAGCAGTTTTGGCGTGATGCTGTCTGAAACAGTGCTCGCCGATCTGGGCAGCACGGCCGCGCCTGACCTGATGACTGCGCTTTCGAATGGGATGCCCGATCCAGCGGGCGCGCCGCATCTTGAACCGTCCGAGGTGACGCTCCTCCCGGCCATTCCTCGCCCGTCCAAGATATTTTGCGTCGGCCATAATTACGAAGAGCACCGGGCTGAGACCAATGGCTCGCGCGTCGGCCATCCGCCGATCTTTACCCGGTTTGCCGATACGCTTGTCGCTCATGGTGCGCCGATTGTTTGTCCAAAGGTATCGACGATGCTCGATTATGAGGGTGAGTTCGCGGTTGTGATCGGAAGACCGGGACGTCATATTTCCCAAGCCAATGCGATGGACCATATCGCAGGCTATAGCTGCGCCAACGACACCTCGGTTCGCGACTGGCAGCGGCATACGGCACAGTTCACCCCGGGCAAAAACTTTCCATCGACCGGCGGTTTAGGCCCATGGTTGGTAACGCCCGATGAGATCGACGACCTGAGTGCCGTAACCCTGACCACCAGGCTCAATGGCGCGGTGATGCAGCACGCATCGCTTGACCAGTTGATCTTCCCGATCCCGACGATCATTGCTTATCTTTCAGCTTTCACCCCATTAAGTATCGGCGACATTATCATGACAGGGACGCCCGGCGGGGTGGGATCGCGGCGCGAACCCCCAGTGTGGATGGTACCCGGCGATATCGTCACTGTGGAAATCTCTGGCGTCGGCCTGCTCAGCAATCCTATTGTGGCAGAATAACCACAATACGGGCAAAACCATCCGAGAAACGATACAGCCTCTGCTTGACAATTCCGATCAAGCCTCGCAATAAACGATCATGATCGCTAAATTAGAGCGGCTCTAGGGAGGATACTTATGGCTTATTCCAAAATTTCCAGTTTTACGCTTCGTGGTTTGTGCGGAGCATCGCTAATCGCGCTTGCCACTGTTGCCACCCCGGCACTGGCGCAAACCGCTCCTGCCGCCCCGGCAGCTGAGGAACCGTCAGGCCTTGCCGAAATCATTGTGACCGCTCAGCGGCGTTCGGAAAACCTTCAGCGTGCGGCGCTAGCCGTCGATGTTGTGGGTGCTGAGGAACTCGCGCGCACCGGCATTATCAACGCAGGCGCACTGAACAACGCGGCACCTGCGCTCATCGTCACCAAGGCAGGCGGATCGAACACCAGTTTCTATATCCGCGGCGTCGGCAATTTCACAGTTAACGCCGCCGCCGATCCAGCGGTTGCGTTCAACTATGACGGTGTTTATCTTGGTCGGCCAACCTCGACCACACTGACTTTCTACGACGTTGAGCGCATTGAAGTGCTCAAAGGGCCGCAGGGCATCCTCTATGGACGCAACGCGACGGGCGGCGCAGTCAACGTCATTCCAGTGAAACCAAAGGCGGGCGAGTTTTCCGGCTATGTGAGCGCGGGCTATGGCCGCTTCAACGCGTTTGACGTCGAGGCGGCAATTAATGCTCCGATCGGCGAAGATGGTGCGATCCGTGTTTCGGGAAAGTACGTCGACGCAAACGGGTATAATCGCGACGGTACCAATGATGAGAAAGGCCATGGCGTCCGCGTCCAGATGATGGGTCATCTGACCGACAATTTCACCGTGCGTGTTGCTGGCGATTATTCGCATCAGGGCGGCGTCGGCCCGGGCGCTTCGTTTGATGGTTCAATCGCTTACACGCCCGGCACTGCCGCGACAGCAACCTCGATCGCCAATTACACCTATACTCCCACCCGCTTCAATCCCTACAGCGGCCTGCATTCACCTGAACAGATTGCTTTTCAATCGAGACTGGTGATCCCCGGCGCGTTCATCAATCCAGCGACCTATACGTATCCATTCCTCGACAATGACTATATCGGCGTGAATGCTGAATTCGAGCTCGAAACGGGACTCGGCAAATTCACTTTCATTCCGGCGTTCCGCGATTCACAGCTGAACATCCGCTTCAACGGCCCCGCCTTTAACGGCGGACGCGTGAAGGAACACGACGAGCAGTTCAGCGCCGAACTGCGCCTTGACGGAAAGCGGGTCGGCCCCGTCGACTGGCTGATTGGTGCATACTATTTCGACGAGGCCATCAAGGTCACCTACAATTTCTCGCAATACCAGCTGAGTGCATTCCAGAAATATACCACAGGCACAAAATCCTCGGCCGTGTTCGGACGGTTGGTGTTTAACGTAAGCGATCAGTTCCGTCTCGTCGGCGGCGCGCGCTATACGCAGGACCGCAAGCGTTTCGACACGCTGGCCCAGACAGTCATCGATATCTGCACACGTCCGCCACCTCCTGGCGGCCCCGGCTGCTTCGGCGGGCCGACCATTCCTGTGGCGGATACGCTTGACCAGTTAAGAACGCTCATCACTGTCCCCGTTGCACCAGGGGCACCCAACTCTGTAGCATTCGGCGGGTTTGGTAACCGTATTTTCTACAGCGAACTGGCCTTCAACCGGACAGCAGCGACCAATCGCCTCACCTACCGGCTTGCCGCTGAATATGATGTGTCGCCAACGTCACTGCTCTATGCCAGCTATGAAACCGGCTATCGCAGCGGCGGATTCAACAACACGATTGGCCGCGAAACTTTCGAACCGGAATACATTAAAGCAGCCACGATCGGATCGAAAAACCGTTTCCTCGACAACAAGTTGCAGCTGAATCTTGAAGCCTTCTTCTGGAAGTACACCAACCAGCAAGTCTCGCATTTCGGTTTTGATTCGAACAACAACAGCTCACTTTACGTCGAAAACATTGGCAGCTCGGACATCAAGGGTTTCGACATCGATACCCAGTTTTTGGTGACGCCGACAACGCTGCTGCGCGGCTCCGTGCAGTATCTGGATAACACGCTGAAGAGCTTCACTTTCGAAGTTCCGCGCGTGCCGGGCCCCCCCCCGGACCAGGCGTGACGCCGACCCTGCCACAGGTTATCGGCTGTAACTCGACCGAAACGACAAATGCCGCCGCACGGCCGATCTATTCGGTCTCCTGCGCTGGTAGGCCGGGTTACAATGCACCGAAATGGTCGGTTAATCTGGGCTTAGAACAGACGATAAACTTTGGCGAAAGCAAGATCATCCTAACAGGTGATATGCGCTATCGTTCAAACCGGGTTATTGGCTTTGAGCAATTGCCGCAGCAAAATTCGGGCGCGGATACTACGTTCGATGCCACGGCCACCTTCATGCCCGCCGGTGAGAAGTTTTCGATCACCGCCTATATCCGCAACATAACAGATGTTGCGGTTCCGGTCCTCACGCAATTCTCGGGCAGCGTTGGCAACGTTGTTGCCACCAACTATGCTCCGCCACGAACCTATGGTGTGCGTGCGACAATGAAGTTCTGATCAAGCAAAAGGAGCGGGCACCCAATCGGTGCCCGCTTCGTTTAGAGGGAGCGAAACATTGACCGACAAATCACTCAATATCGTGCTTTGGGCAGCCCAGATTCTTCTTGCGCTCGCGTTCGGCTTCTTCGGGTTCAACAAGGCCTTTGGTGACCTTGCCGAACTTGCGAAGATCATGACCTTTATCCCGAGCGTTCCCGCAGCCTTGATTCGCTTCATTGGGACAGCTGAGATTCTGGGGGCCATTGGCATGATCTTGCCATCGATCACCCGGATCAAACCGATGCTGACTCCACTCGCCGCTTTAGGTTTTGCCACTATTCAGGTGCTGGCGATCATCTTGCACGCTGTTAGGGGCGAAACGGGGCAAACCATTGGGCTCAACGTGCCGTTACTCGCGCTCGCGCTGTTCGTGATGTGGGGACGTGGCCGCAGACTGAAGATCGCCGAGCGGACCGGCACTACGGGATGATTAAGCTTTATGGCCATCCCTATTCGCGCGCGCACCGCGTGATGTGGATGCTCAAAGAACTGGGCCTGCCGTTCGACCATGAACCAACCGGGTTTCAGGACGGAGGGACCAAACAGACAGAATTTCTGGCGATCAATCCCAACGGGCGCGTGCCGGTGTTGGTTGATGGCGATGTCACGCTATTTGAATCGCTCGCGATCAACCTTTTCCTCTCGCGCAAATATGGCGGGCCTAGTGCTGCTGACGGACCGGTTGAAGAAGCACTGGCGGTGCAGTGGAGCTTCTGGGTCGTCACCGAGATTGAGAAGCCCTTGCTGTTCGCCGCCGCCAATTTGTGTCTGTTCGGCGCGGAGGGGCGCAGCGATGCCGATGCGGCCATCGGTATCGCCAAACTTGACCGCCCTTTCCGGGTACTTGAGGCGCACCTCACAGGCCGAGACTATCTGCTTGGTGATCGCTTCACCGTTGCCGACGTTAACGTTGCTGGGCCGATGACATTGATACCCATCGCCGGGGTGCCGATCGACCGCTATCCGCGCATCGCGGCTTGGCTTGATCGCTGTATCGAACGACCTGCGGCGGCCGACTGGAAGCCAATCCACTTCACCATTCCCCGTCCCGCTGCGGACAAATTGCTGGCGATGTTCCTGTGAAAGACACCTGGTTGTTCATTGCGCGGCTATTCATGGCATCGCTGTTCCTGTGGTCGGGCCTTGAAAAGGCATTCGACCTTGGCGGTGCGGCAGGTTTTGCCGCGAGCAAAGGCATGCCATTTGCCCTCCAGCTGATGCCGCTCGCTGTTGTGTTTGAGCTCGGCGCGGCGTTGATGCTGATAACCGGCTGGCGCGCCCGCACCGCCGCCATCGGGTTATCGGTGTGGATGCTTATTCTGGGGCCTTGGTTTCATCAGTTCTGGAATTCCCCGCCCGAAATGTGGCAGGTGATGGTCGATGACTTTTTCCATCATTTCGTCATGATCGGCGGAATGATCTATGTGGCCGTCTTCGGACCCGGCCGGTGGAGCCTGTCGCCCAAAGGCAAGTGACAGTGACCGGTGACATCGCTAAGTGCCAGTGATGAGTGCCTGTGATGAGTGACAGCGATGAGTGACCACCGGCGTCCAGCTCTTGGACCCGTCCCGTATATCGTGGCGGGCTGCATGTTCATGGAAAATTTGGATGCAACGGTCATTGTCACCGCCTTGCCAACAATGGCGCGAGCATTCGGCACCGACGCGGCGTCGCTCAGTCTCGGCATTAGCGCCTATATGATCGCGGTCGCGGTGTTTTTGCCGCTCAGCACCTGGCTGTCCGACCGTTTTGGTGCGCGCCGCGTAATCGCAGGTTCGATTGCGGTGTTCATCGCCACGTCAATGGCGTGCGGTTCAGCCAGTTCGCTCGAAACCTTTGTGGCGATGCGGGTGGTGCAGGGGGCATCGGCGGCCTTGATGTCACCAGCGGGGCGGTTATCGGTCTTACGCGCTACCCCCAAGGCGCATCTGGTTCACGCCGTGGCCATTCTCGTCTGGCCGTCCCTGATCGCCCCGGTTCTTGGCCCGCCGCTGGGGGGCCTCATCACCACCTATGCGTCGTGGCGCTGGATATTCTTCCTTAACCTGCCGATTGGCTTGATCGGGCTGGCTCTGGTCATGCGTTATGTCCCGGCGAACCGATCGGATATTCCGACCCCGTTCGATTGGACGGGGTTTGTCCTGAGCGGCATGGCGCTCGGCTTCATTATTGTTGGACTCGAATTGGTTAGCAACGCCTCTGCGAGCGCGATGATCGGCGCGCCGCTACTTATTGGCGGACTGGCGCTTGGCTTGATGACACTGCGCCACTTGAACCGGACAGCCCACCCACTCGTAAATCTTGCGCCTGCCCGCGTACCCAGCTTTTCCATAAGCGCGCTAACCGGCGGCACGCTCACACGCATCGCGGTCAGCGCAACGCCGTTCCTGATTCCGATCCTGTTCCAATCGGTGTTTGATTACAGCGCGTTTGAAGCAGGCGCGATGACGTTGGTTTATTTTGCCGGTAATCTGGGCATGAAAACCATGACGACGGCGTTGCTCCGGCGGTTTGGGTTTCGTGACATTCTGCTGCTCAATGGCGCGTGTGTCGTGCTGACGGTCGCAGCGCTGGCATGGGTCAGCCTGCATCCGCCGCTATTCCCCGTGGCGCTTATCCTGCTCGCGGGCGGGGCAACGCGGTCACTGCAATTCACTGCGCTCAATACGCTGGCCTTCGCTGATGTCGAAAAGGCGCATTCGGGCGATGCGAACACGCTGAACAGCCTTGTCCAACAGCTTGCTATGACTCTGGGTGTCGTTGGCGCTGCATTCGGTTTGCAGGCCAGCAAAGCGCTCCGCGGGGGCGAAGCGCTCGCTGCTGCCGATTTTCAGGTGGCCTTTTTAGGCGTTGCGCTGTGCGGCGCGTTCGCGCTCATCTTTTACGCGCGCCTGCCCATCGGTGCGGGCCGCGAGGTTAGTGGTCACCGCGTTTAGCCAGCCGCCAAAGCGCAAGTAAACCCGCCTCACAGTCATCCCGCTCTAAACCGGCGGCGAAGCGGCCTGTGCAAAGGCGGGGAGAGCCAGCGCGCGGTCAGCCATTGCTGTTAGGCGCGGGAACGGCGTCAAATCGACTGAAAAACGGCGCGCATTGTACATCTGCGGGACGAGGCAGGCATCGACGATATTGGGCGCGTCCCCGCCGGCAAAGCAGCTATCAGGCAGCAGCGTTTCCAGTGTGGTGAATCCGGCCGCGACCCAGTGCCGGTACCATGTATCTACCGCCGATTTGTCCTGATTGATCTCGTGCTGGAGGTATTGCAGCACGCGCAGGTTGTTCAGTGGATGAATGTCGCAGGCGATAGTGAGCGCCATTTCCAGCGCCTTGGCGCGTTCAATCGGTTCGATCGGGATCATCCGCGGCTGGGGCGTGACGCTGTCAAGATAGTCGATGATCGCAATGCTTTGGCCGAGCCGCACACCGTCCACTTCTAACGCCGGGACCAAGCCTGCCGGATTGACCGCCAGATAATCAGGCGCGCGTTGTTCGCCTGTACGCAGCGCGTGGTTGCGCTTTTCATAGCTCAGCCCTTTGAGGCCCAGAACGATGCGGACCCGGTAGCACGCCGATGACAGCGGGAAATCATGCAGGATCATGCCAGCGCCTTTTGATATCAACATGAATACAACCAGCGGAAAGGAATAATAGATCACAATAACGAAGCTCGCCACCCTGACCAAGCTCGAAGCTGCGCGCGATGATTTTGATTGCTGTCGATGAGGCGGTACGCCGCGTGCTGGCCCTTGAAAATCCTGCGATGCCAAGTCACCCTAAAGACGTTGAATTTGCGCTCTAGAGAAGAATAATGGCTACAAAGATATTGGCTTCGTCGGGATTCTGAGGGTTAATCGGGCGCGGGAAAATCCAAATAAAATACTGTAAACATGAATTAAATTGAGATTTTCGGGAATATTGTATTAAGGCTTGAGAAATGCACGCTGGCTGGGGCGGCAGGATTCGAACCTGCGAATGGCGGCATCAAAAGCCGCTGCCTTACCACTTGGCGACGCCCCAACAGTGCGGATGCGCGCCACTAGCCCTGCCGCGCGTGGAAGGGAAGTGCTTTCAGTCGACTTTCACTGCGAGCGCGTCATTGGTGCTCTCCAGCTTATCCTGCGTGCGCAGTTCAAAGTCTGAAGCGTGGTGCCGCTCATGCAGCTGGCTTTCCAGCGGGCCTTGCGTCCGGTTGACAATCACCCCGCGCTGCACCGCTGGACGCGCGCCAATTTCCGCCACCCAGCGGGCTATGTTGCGGTATTCGGCCATGTTCAGAAATTCGGCTGCTGTCCCATAGGCGGCACCGCTCACCAGCCCGGCATACCACGGATAAATTGCCATATCGGCAATCGAATAGCTATCGCCGCCGATATATTGCACTTCGCCCAGCCTCTGATCCGCAACGCTGAACAGGCGCTTTGATTCCATTGCGTATCGATCAATCGCATATTCGATTTTAACCGGCGCATAGTGATAGAAATGGCCAAAACAGGCGCTGATGAACGGCTGGCTTGCAACCTGCCAGAACAGCCAGCTGAGCACTTCGGTGCGCGCGGGGCCCGATGCGGGTAGGAAGGCACCGAATTTTTCCGCCAGATGCAGCATGATCGAACCCGATTCGAACACCCGCAGAGGTTCTGGCCCCGACCGGTCGACAAGCGCAGGGATTTTCGAATTGGGGTTCACTTCTACGAACCCGGAAGAAAATTGGTCGCCGTCAAGGATGCGGATCAGCCAGGCATCGTATTCCGCCGCGTGGCCAGCTTCGAGCAATTCCTCGAACAACACGGTAACTTTCTGGCCATTTGGCGTGCCCATTGAATAGAGTTGGAAGGGGTGTTCGCCCACCGGCAGCTCCTTTTCATGCGTCGCTCCGGCGATGGGCCGGTTGATCGCGGCGAAGGGGTTGTCGTGTTTTTTCCATTCCCACACCTTTGGCGGTACATAGTCTTGAGACACGGGCGTTTCCTTTGTTGAAGCGGACTATGTGGGCAACGCGCCGGGAATGGACAAGATGCTCTGATAGGAAATTCATACTAAGTTCAATGACGTGGGTGTGGGGAAATTTTAAGCCCCAGTCACCGCACCGCCACCCGCTCTGGCCGCCCGCCATCCACCGAGACGATCCCCGCATCGCGCCCATAGATATCTTTGTGAAATGCTATGGTCCCATCGGCGCGCGCATCTGCGGTGAAGTAGGTGACATAGACTGGCAAGGCTTGCGGCAATGACACCACGGTTGACCGAACTTCTTGCCCGCCTGCGCCGTGCACCAGCTTGTCAATATCGGCGCGGGCCCGCGCGCCTTCGAGCAAGGTTGAGGCAAAACCCAGCGCATCGCCCACCCGGATGCAGCCGTGGCTGAACGCGCGTTCTCCCATCGTGAACAGACCGCGCTCGGGGGTATCATGCAGATAGATGTTGTAGTGGTTGGGCATCACCAATTTCATCTGCCCAAGCGCATTGCCCGGGCCCGGTTTCTGGCGAAAACGCTTGCCGGTCCATAGGTAGGAACCGTGCTGCGACAGGTGACTTTCCTTGGCGATCGAATCGGGCACTTCCCACCACGGGTTGAAGTTCACCGCGACGACTTTGGAAACGAGCGCCGGGGTTGGCGTTTTGACTTTGCCTGATATCGCTGCCCAGCTTTTGTATCGCTGGCCGCTGCGCCATAGCGCAACTTCAAACCCGGCGGCGTTGGCGATCAGATAGTCATCACCCAGATCGCGCGGCAGCCAGCGCCAACGCTCCATATTGCGTGCCAGCGTGAGGCGGCGGGCTGGATCGGTTTCTTCATCGAGTGCGACTTTGAGCGCAGTGTAGGCGGGGCTGGCGGGGCGAAGCGTCAGGAAGAAATCGTCGATACGGTCACGGGTAATCGCCGCCCTCAGCGCGGGGGTGACATCGACCGCATTGTCGCTGTCCTTGATGTGCCAGTCGGCGCGTTCGGATGTCGGAGCCGCACCCAGCAGGTGTTCCTGCGCGAGCGCAAAGGCGAACTCGCTGGCCTCACGGTTTATCGCGAGGCGGTTGCCCCGGTGCACGGCCTCATCAAGCGCGGAGGTATCGGGGCGCGGCAGGCCATCAGCGGGAGCGCTATCCGCCCAGCGTTCGAGCCGGGCCAGCGATCTGGGGCTCCATTCGGGATAAACGCTCGGCACATAGTCGCCAAAGTCTGCCGCCAGCGGCAACGCGGCGATGAGCACCAATGCTCTAGGATCGAATCGCACCAATTCCTGCGCCCCTGACTGGAATTGGGATTCAGCAATAGGTGGTTATGGGCGCTAGGGATATGGCGGAATTGCCAGGGCCTGCCCCGCAAAGGGACGCGTGCCTCTAAGAATAAGCGTTTAGGCCAGCCGCATCACCCACCTGTGCGGATCGGGTGCGGTGCCGCGTTGGATTGAAACCAGTCGGTCCTTGAGCTTCTGTGTTAGCTGCCCTGGCCCGCCGCTGCCGATAACGAATTCGCCATCGTTGGGATCGGTCACCCGGCCAACCGGCGTCACCACCGCTGCGGTGCCGCAGGCGAAGCATTCGACCAATCGCCCGGAAAGCGCATCGGCGCGCCATTGATCGAGGCTATAGCGTTCCTCGCGGACGGTAAGCCCATCATCACGCGCCAGTGTCATCAGGCTGTCACGGGTGATCCCGGCAAGGATTGTGCCGCCGATTGGTGGGGTGATCAGCGTGCCATCGTCAAAAGCGAAATAAAGGTTCATGCCGCCGAGCTCTTCAACCCATTTGTGCTCAGCCGCATCGAGGAACAGCACCTGATCGTGGCCGCGCGCGAAGGCTTCGGCGGTTGGGACCAGACTTGCAGCATAGTTACCGCCACACTTGGCCGCTCCGGTGCCGCCGGGCGCGGCGCGGGTATAGGCCGAGACCCATAGCGACACAGCGGGAGCGCCCGATTTGAAGTAATTGCCCGCCGGGCTGGCGATGACCATGAACTTGTAGCTCTTGGCCGGGCGAACGCCGAGGAACGGCTCGGTGGCGATCATAAACGGGCGCAGATAGAGCGAGCCGCCATCGAGCGAGGGGAACCATGCCTTGTCGATTGTCACCAGTTCGCGGCAGGCGGCGATGAACAGCGCCTCGGGAAGTTCAGGCATAGCCAGCCGCGCCGCCGAACGATTGAACCGCGCGGCATTGGCTTCGGGCCGGAACAGCGCCATGGAGCCGTCCTGCAACCGGTAGGCCTTCAGCCCTTCAAAGATTTCCTGCGCATAGTGGAGCACCGCGGCGGCGGGGTGCAGTGCGATGGCTTCAAGCGGGCCGACTGTCGGGTTGTGCCAGCCCTCGGCTTCGGTCCAGTCAATCGAGACCATGTGATCGGAGAACAGCTTGCCAAAGCCGGGATCAACCAGCGCCGCGTCGCGCTGGTCAGCGGGTACGGGGGCAGGGTGGGGCAAGTTGAGGAAAGTCATGCTGGCGGCGTCGTTTGTCGCCATGGGGGAGTATCCTTAAATTACGAATTATGCGTATTTATTGAATTATAATTACATGAATGTCAATTATTATGAACTAAAGCGAGCGCCGTGCATTCCGCTTATACGTTTAGGCGGATTTGGCGCGCGATGGAAGGGGCAAGCTGTGGACCCCATCCTGAGCCTGTCGAAGGACACGCACTAAGGGTTGGGCTGGGCACTCATTCGAGCCTTGGTGGACTAAGGATAGGGCGGATAGCCTGTGGGGCTGGCGCTGCGCGGGTCCTTCGACAGGCTCTGGATGAGCGGGTTTGTTTGAGTGGGTTGGCGTTGGCAAGATAAGCTGTTTTGAGTGGGTGCGCCCCAAAACCTCCCGATAAAAAATGAGAAGGGCTGCGCCACCGTTCGGTGTGCAGCCCTTCGCATGGTCAGCGGCTGGTGGAGCCGCCGGTGGAGCCTTTATTGCCAGTCAGCAATAATGCTCCTCGACGGTACGGACCGACCTCTGTGCTTGACCATGAGACATCGGATCACCTCCTTTCGCGCTGTTGAGCCAAAGTCACCCCCTTGCGGGGGGCTGGGACACAGCGGAATTTCACCGCCGGTCTTGAGGGGAATGTGATTCAAACTGGCCGCAACAACAAGACTTGTATGAAAATAAATTCCTGTCAGAATCGGCGGTTAGCGCTGGTTATCCCCAGCGGCGATTTTCCCTCATCTACAATCCTCGACCACCCGGCTGATTTCGCTCCAGCTCGGCAGATAGAGCGGCGCGGTGTTTGGGGTTTCTACCATAAAGCGGCCTCGGCTAAAGGCCATGGCGTCGAGGATGGGGTCGTTCCCCGGAAGCTGCGCGATAACCGCGGCACTATCGGGTATGCCGCTCAAGAGCCGCTTTGATGAGGTGGTGGTGATCGTCAGCGGGCCAGTGACGGGCAGCGCGGCTGGAGCCACCGCACTGCGGCGCAGCGTTATTTGCCGCGATGCCGCATCGCACGAAAGCGCGAATTCCGAGCCGTAACGCGCAACGGATAGCGCGCCTTCACGTTGCCAATGCCATGTGCCGGGCGAGCGCAAGGCATCGCGCCAGTCTGCGGGCGGCGGCGGAGGGGCAGGGCTCGGCTGCACGATTACCACCGGTGGCGGCGCGGGTGTGGGCTTGGGCGCAGCAGCGCATCCGGAGAGCGCCAGTATCAGGAATAATAAGGGGACATTTGCCTTCATCGCGCCGGTATGGGATGGCTTGACCGCAAGCTCAAGCCCCGCAAACCTATGCCCATCCCGCCCGAACCCCACCCCGCCGCTAAACAGCGCCCCGCTGCCAAGCTACGTCTCGATCAACTACTGTTCGATCGCGGGCTTGCCGAAAGCCGCACCCGCGCGGCGGCGCTAGTGCTGGCGGGCGTGGTGTTTGCGGGCGAGATCAAGCTGGCCAAGCCCGGTCAGCAAATCGCCAACGATGCGCAACTGGAGGTGCGCGGGCGCGATCATCCTTGGGTTTCTCGCGGTGGGATAAAGCTCGCCCATGCGATTGATCACTTCGGGCTCGATCCCGCAGGCGCGGTGGCGATGGATATTGGCTCGTCGACGGGTGGCTTCACCGATGTGCTGCTGAACAAAGGCGCGGCGCATGTTTTCGCGGTCGATAGCGGCACCAACCAGCTGGCTTGGAAATTGCGGCAGGATGATCGGGTAACCGTGCTCGAACAAACCTCTGCGCGTCTGCTGACCCCCGACCATATTGACCGGCCTTGCAACTGGGTGGTCTGCGATGCCAGCTTCATCGCGCTGCACAAGGTGCTTGAGGTGCCGTTGCGCCTTGCTGCACCTTTGTGCACCCTTGTGGCGCTGATCAAACCGCAGTTTGAGGTGGGCCGGGGCGAGGTTGGCAAGGGCGGTGTGGTTCGCGATCCCGCGCTGCACGCGCG
>JAYVNC010000351.1:0-2659 GCA_043758655.1 Novosphingobium sp. | reverse complement strand
AACGCGATGTGCGGCGTGCGAAAATGCCGTCTGCGCAATGGCGGATTCAACTGGACCGTGTCGCGCGATATTGCCGCGCCGAACCTTTGGATTGAGCGTTATCATTGCCCCACCTGGGGCGAGTACCTGCGCATGCGCACGCGATATACCCAGGCCGATAGTGCTGCCCAAGCCGAAGCCAGCGCCTTTAACCGGACGTCGGAAGACCTGCGCGTGCGGCGCTGGCTGGAACGGCCCTATGGGTCGGTGCGTTTGCAATCGGATTCGTCCGATCCCAAGCTGGGCACAGTGAACTACCTTGGACCTTGATTGCGACGGCCCGCACGGGAAGCTGCAAATCGCAGGCTAAAAACCGCTCAGTTCAACGACCCTGGCGGCGGCGCTTCGGTTCGCGCCGCCTCGCGCACCCATTCCGGGAACGCCTGTTCGCCCCATTCGAGTGCGCGGAAGGTATTGAGAAACACATCGAGCACCGCCCGCACCGCCTCATCGGCGAGCACCATATGCGCGTCGATGGTCAGATCATCGGTCATCGTCCATTGCAGGCCATCGGGATGATCGTTGAGGTGGACGGTCTGGCACAGCCACGGATGCACCTCGACCACCGGCTGGACTGTTGGCAGCGGATTTTCCGCGCGGTCAATGCGCAATTGCTCCTGATTCATCGACAGCAGGATGTCTTTGGGCAGCCCCGTTTGCACATTCTTTTCAGCATGGGCGGCAAGCGGCGGCAAAAAGCGTTCGGCCAGTCGCCGGGTGTACCAGATCGCCTGATAGGCTCCGGTGACGTCCACCGCATCGAGTCGAATCCGGTCCTGCGTGAAATCAGCCGTCATGCTGAAAGTCTGAATGATGAAGGTGGTCTTGTCCAAGGTGGTTCCGGTCAACGAAGGTTCATCCCTCCCTTGCCCAAGATGCGCTGCGATTCAAGGTGGCGCGCATTGCGAAGGTGCGTTCAACCACCCCCAAGCCTTAGCCGAAACGCGTTGTCGCCAGCCTCCACGCGAGTGCCCACGCGGCGCCGAAGGTCCACCCGGCAAGAACATCACTCGGCCAGTGCACGCCGAGATAAATCCGCGAAAAGCCAATCAGCAGTGTCAGCGTGATGGCAACCGCGAGCAGATAAATGCGCGCCGCCCGGCTTGGCTCATGATCGCTCGCGAGCGCGGCGATGGTGAGGTAAACCAGCGCCGAATTCGCCGCATGCCCGGATGGAAAGCTCAGAGTTTGTGTGCCGACCAGATGGTCGATCAATTCCGGCCTTGGCCGCCCGAAAAAATGTTTGAGCAGCGTAACCGCAAGGCTTCCGCTGAGCACCGCACCCGCGAGCCAAAGCGCTCGCTTGCCCGCGCCTTTAACGATCAGATACCCGCATGCGCCGATCAGCAGCAGAGTGAGTGCGGTCCCGCCGCCAAGGCTCGAAATTTCAGCCATAACCTCGCGCAGCCACACGGGGCCGATCGGAATATCGGGATGTCCCGCGACGCGCATCGACAGCAGGATCGCGGAATCGAGCGTGCGCGAACCCGGTTCGGTAACCTCTGACCAGATCTTCAAAAACACGAAACAAGCAGCAGCAATCGCAGCCAATCCGGCGAGCAGGCGCGTGCGGTAACTTGGCTTATCCGGCGAAGAAAGCCGCTTTGACGCAGGCATATCGATCCCCTGTTTAGGTGTTGGACACGCGTCCTTGCGAATCTGCCGCAGCCGAAATTTCAGCCGTTGGGGGAAAATCCGCCGTAGAGCCCTTTGTGAAACAACATCGGATCAGCATCGCGCTTTGATTCAAGCCCGAGCACAAATCCGGTGACGAACCAGTGATCGCCTGCATCCTGCACCGCGTGAAGACGGCATTCGATGGACACCATCGTCTCCGCCAGTACCGGAAGGTTGTGCTGCGAAATGCTGTATTCAACGCCGGCGAACTTGTCTGGCCCAGACTTTGCCAGCCCCTTGCACAGCTCAAGCTGATCGCGCGCCATTACGTTGACGCAGAAATGCCCAGCGGCTTCGATAAACGGCCAACTCGTCGATTTTTTGTCGGGCAGGAACCCCACCAGCGGCGGATCGAGCGAGACTGATGTGAAGGTGCCGACCACCATGCCCACCGGATCGCCCCCATCGGTCAGCGCGGTGATCACCGTGACGCCGGTGGGATAGTTTCCCAGCACCTGCCGGAACAGAGCCGCATCGATGGCCATTTCACCCATGATTTGTAATTTCCTGCATCGCGCTGCCATGACCCAAGCCGATGCGAGTGGCAACTCCCCCACGCGCGGATTTGGCGATATTTTGCTTGTCGGCTGCGGTGGCAAAGGCCAATGCCGCGCGCTAACGAGCGCGCGGGAATGATAGCGGCTCAAAGAGGAAACCCGATGTCCGAGGTTCAGGTGCTGACCCTATCGTGCGATGACAAGCCCGGTATTACCGCCGCTGTCACCGGCTATCTGTTCGAGCAGGGCGGCAACATCCTTGAAGCGCAGCAGTTCAACGATCAGGACGAAGCCAGCTTTTTCATGCGGGTTGAATTTGATCCGGGTGAGAGCGATCCGGCGACCATTCGCACCGCCTTTGCCCCGATTGCCCGGCGCTATGCGATGCACTGGCAGATGCGGGCGCGTGGGTGCCAGCGCAAAGTTTTGATTATGGTCAGCAAGTT